>NZ_DAWCVJ010000018.1:0-36376 GCF_052358865.1 Faecalibacterium sp. | reverse complement strand
ACCACATCACCGCCCGGATGTCAACACTTTTTTGCTTCTTTTTTCAAGTTTTTTCGCGCTGACTGAAATCGGCTTCATCTCCTTGTATTTTTCAGGCAGAGACTCTTTGTCTGTTATAATGTATTATATAAAGGGCCAAAGTATAGACGACGGCCTTTATTACGCCAAGGAAAGCCCCCGCTTCCCTTGCACAAATTGTCAAGAGGTTCCGTCTCAAATTTTGTTCCGGAAATTCTCCGTTATTTTTGGCGAAAGCTACAAAACACAAAATGTAGTGGTTCTTCCATTGACATATCACTAAATAGTGATATGATAGTATCAATGAATCACGAGACTTGCGGGTGCCTCTTGCACAAGGAGACACCCGTTCACACTGTATATGCGACACAGGAGGAGCGCTATGAAGATCATCAAACGCAACGGTGCTGAAGTACCTTTCGATATTACCAAGATCATCACCGCTGTCACCAAAGCCAGCGATTCGGTGGGCGGCAAGGCCCGTCTCTCCCGGGAGCAGATCACTGACATCGCCGCAGCCGTGACCGATCAGTGTCAGGCACTCAACCGCGCCATCAGCGTGGAAGAGATACAGGATATGGTGGAGAACCAGCTCATGGACATCAAGGCCCATGACATCGCCCGCCACTATATCACCTACCGCTATATCCAGAGCCTCAAGCGCCAGACCAACACCACCGACGAGCGCATCCTGAGCCTTATCGAGTGCCAGAACGAGGAAGTCAAGCAGGAGAATGCCAACAAGAACCCCACCGTCAACAGCGTCCAGCGCGACTACATGGCCGGTGAGATCTCCAAAGACCTGACTGCCCGCCTGCTGCTGGACCCCGAGATCGTCAAGGCTCATCAGGAGGGTCTCATCCACTTCCACGACTCCGACTACTTTGCCCAGCATATGCACAACTGCGACCTCATCAATCTGGACGATATGCTCCAGAACGGCACGGTCATCTCGGGCACCTATATCGAGAAGCCCCACAGCTTCTCCACCGCCTGCAACATCGCCACCCAGATCATCGCGCAGGTGGCCTCCAACCAGTACGGTGGCCAGAGCATCAGCCTGACCCACCTTGCCCCCTTCGTGGACGTCTCCCGCAAGAAGATCGCCGCTGAGGTCGAGGCTGAGATGGAGGGTCTGGATGTTTCTGCCGAGCGCAAGCGCGAGATCGTGGAGCGCCGCCTGCGCAATGAGATCAACCGCGGCGTCCAGACCATCCAGTATCAGGTCGTCACCCTTATGACCACCAACGGTCAGGCTCCCTTCATCACCGTCTTCATGTATCTAGGTGAGGCCCGCAACGCGCAGGAGAAGGCCGACCTTGCCATCATCATCGAGGAGACCATCCGCCAGCGCTATCAGGGCGTGAAGAATGAGGCCGGTGTCTGGATCACCCCCGCCTTCCCCAAGCTCATCTATGTGCTGGAGGAGGACAACATCCACCCCGGCGACCCCTACTACTATCTGACCGAGCTGGCTGCCAAGTGCACCGCCAAGCGGATGGTGCCCGACTATATCTCCGAGAAGAAGATGCTCGAGCTGAAGGTAGACAAGAACGGCGAGGGCCACTGCTACACCTGCATGGGTTGCCGCAGCTTCCTCACCCCTTATGTGGACCCCGAGACCGGCAAGCCCAAGTATTACGGCCGCTTCAATCAGGGCGTCGTGACCATCAATCTGGTGGATGTGGCCCTCAGCTCCGGCGGCAACTTCGACAAGTTCTGGAAGATCTTCGACGAGCGTCTGGCGCTCTGCCACCGCGCTCTGCAGGCCCGCCACAAGCGCCTGCTGGGCACCCCCAGCGATGCCGCCCCCATTCTGTGGCAGTATGGCGCACTGGCCCGCCTCAAGAAAGGCGAGAAGATCGACAAGCTCCTTTTTGGCGGCTACTCCACCATCAGCCTCGGCTACGCCGGCCTGTATGAGTGCGTGAAGTATATGACCGGCAAGAGCCACACCGACGCCGGTGCAAAGCCCTTCGCCCTCAGCGTGATGCAGCATATGAACGACAAGTGCAATGAGTGGAAGAAGGCTGAAAACATAGACTATTCCCTCTACGGCACTCCGCTGGAATCCACTACCTACAAATTCGCCAAGTGCCTGCAGAAGCGGTTTGGCATCGTGCCCGGCATCACCGACAAGAACTATATCACCAACAGCTATCACGTCCATGTTTCGGAGACGATCGATGCGTTCACCAAGCTGAAGTTCGAGAGCGAGTTCCAGAAGCTGTCCCCGGGCGGTGCCATCAGCTATGTGGAAGTCCCCAATATGCAGGACAATCTTGAGGCCGTGATGAGCGTGCTGCAATTCATCTACGACAACATCATGTACGCCGAGTTGAATACCAAGTCGGATTACTGCCAGTGCTGCGGCTACGACGGCGAGATCAAGATCGTCGAAGACGACGGCAAGCTGGTGTGGGAGTGCCCCAAGTGCGGCAACCGTGACCAGAACAAGCTGAATGTCGCCCGCCGCACCTGCGGCTATATCGGCACCCAGTTCTGGAATCAGGGCCGGACGCAGGAGATCAAGGATCGGGTGTTACACTTGTAATGAACTACGCAACCATTAAATATTATGACATCGCCAACGGGCCGGGGGTTCGCACCAGCGTCTTCGTCTCCGGGTGCCGCCACCACTGCCCCGGCTGCTTCAACGAGGTGGCATGGGACTTCGGTTACGGTGCCCCCTTCGACAAGCCCGTCCGCAACGAGGTATTCGCCTCCTGCAAGCCAGATTATATCGCGGGCCTCTCCCTGCTGGGCGGCGAACCGATGGAGCCGGAGAACCAGCGGGAGCTGGTGACTTTCGTGCAGAATTTCAAGGCCCTCTACCCGAAGAAGACCGTCTGGTGCTACTCCGGCTACACATGGGAACAGCTGACCGGCAAGGTTCCCTGTCACGCGCGGTGTGAAGTCACCGACGAGCTGCTGCGTCTGCTGGACGTGCTGGTGGATGGCCGCTTCGTGGAGGCTGAGCACGACATCTCCCTCCGTTTCCGGGGCAGCCGGAACCAGCGTCTGCTGGATGTGCCCAAGTCCCTCGCCGCCGGGCAGCCGGTGTGGTGGCAGGACGAAAAGGTCTTCTCCACCCATACGATGGAATGACAAAAAGAGCGCAGACCTTTCCACGAGCCGAGTGGCTCATCGTGGAAGATCCGCGCTCTTTTTCTATCTTTTTGTCGAGGCTTATGATATAATAGTTCTGCCGTCCTTTCCACCTCCAGTTTACTGGAAGGGAGGTGAGCCGAATGAATGGAGTTTTATCTTTCCTAACATCTGTCGCAGCGGGTGTAGTTTCTAACTGCATCAGCAAGTGGCTTGGCAGATTGTTGAACAAGGACTGCAAGCACTAACAAAAAAATCCCCTTGGAGTGGCAGCTCTGAGGGGATTTTCTTTTGGTGAATCCTTATGAATGGAGTCACTTTATCTTTCCTGTCTTTAGTATATGCAAAATCCCGGAAAAGTCAAGCAGAACGCAGAAAATTTACAGTTCCGGCCCTGCTCACCGCGAGTTGACCATCTCCTCGATGACCCGCAGGAAGGCCATGCCATACCGCGCGGCCTTCTTCTCGCCGACTCCGGTGATGTTCAGAAATTCGTCCATGCTCAGAGGCTTGCTCTGGACCATCTCCCGGAGGGTGGCGTCGCTGAACACCATATAAGCCGGGACGTTCTGCTTTGCAGCGAGACGCTTGCGCAGAGCGTAGAGCGCCGCCAGAAGCTTTTCGTCGGCCTCACTGAGGTCGGTGTTGGCGGCAGCGCGGCGGGCAGACAACCGCCGGGAGTTGGCCGCAGCGCGCTGCTTCGCGGCAGCGGCCCGCTCTTCCACCTCCTGCGCATTCTGCTCGGCAAAGAGACAGCAGGAGCAGTTGCCGCACTTCTCGGGTGCAGCCTCCCCGAAGTAGTTCAGCATGAACCGCCGCAGGCACTTTTGGGTGGTGGAGTAGAAGGTCATATACTTGAGCCGTTCCTCCGCCTTGCGGGCAGCTTCGGCCTTGACGTCGGCGGGCAGACCGTTGTCGGCCTCCATCTCCTTGTCGATGAAAAAGCGGATGGTCCGCACGTCCGTACCGGAGTAGAGCAGGATGCAGCGGGACGGCAGACCATCGCGGCCTGCACGGCCCGCCTCCTGATAGTAGCTCTCAAGGTCCTTGGGCATATTGTAGTGGATAACGAACCGGACGTTGGGCTTGTCGATGCCCATGCCGAAGGCATTCGTCGCCACCATGATCTGGACCCGGTCGTAGAGGAAGTCGTCCTGATTCTTCCGCCGCACCTCGGCGTCCAGCTTGGCGTGATACGCCGCCGCCCGGATGCCCCGGCTCTGAAGCAGGCGGGCCGTCTCGTCCACCTGCTTGGTGGTGCTGCAATAGACGATGCCCGCGTTGTCTCCCTCCCGCAGCACGAGGTCCAGCAGCTCCTTCGGTTTCTGGCTAGGCAGGGCGCGGCGGGTCTCGAAGTAGAGGTTGGGCCGGTCAAAACCCGTGGTCACTTCGTAGGGCTGATGGAGGTCGAGGTGGCTGCGGATGTCGTCCCGCACCCGGGCCGTGGCGGTGGCCGTGAACGCGCCCACCACCGGGCGGCTGGGCAGGCTGTCCACGAACGCCTTGATCCGCAGATAGCTGGGGCGGAAGTCCTGTCCCCACTGGCTGATGCAGTGGGCCTCATCCACCGTGACCATGCTGATAAGTTTTTCCTGCGCGAACCGCTGGAAGCCCGGCATCTCCAGCCGCTCCGGGGCGACATAGATGATCTTATACCAGCCCTCCCGGGCGCGGTGGAGCATCAGGGCTTTCTGGTTGTCGGTGAGGCTGTTGTTGAGGAAGGCCGCCGCCACACCGGCCTGCACCAGCGCGCCCACCTGATCCTTCATCAGGCTGACCAGCGGCGACACCACGATGGTGATGCCGGGCAGCAGCAGGGCCGGCACCTGATAGCAGATTGATTTGCCCGCGCCGGTGGGCATCACGGCCAGCACGTCCTGCCCGTCCAGCAGCCGCCGGACGATCTCCTCCTGTCCGGGGCGGAAGCTGTCGTAGCCAAAAACTTTTTTTAAGATAGAATGCGGGTCTGCCATGTGCTCCTCCTGCTTTTTGGTTCCTGTAATTGTACTATTATAGCACAGCCCGGCCCGAAATGGTATCAAAATGCTTTTCTGCTGTCGTTTTTTGAAGGTATTTGCTGGTCTTCCTAGCTTTTTGTGCGCGAAAATGATATAATAAGAGTACATATCTCCATCTCCGGCCATTTTTTGCTCTGCGCAAGGCCGGGCAAGCACGATAAGGAGCTTATTATTATGCAGCAGAAACTCATTACCTTTGCCGTCCCGTGCTACAACTCGGCGGCCTATATGCGCCATTGCATCGAGACCCTGCTCTCCGCCGGGGAGCAGGCCGAGATCATCCTTGTGGACGACGGTTCCGTGAAAGACGAGACCCCAGCCATCTGCGACGAGTACGCCGCCAAGTACCCCACCATCGTCAAAGCCATCCATCAGGAGAACGGTGGCCATGGTGAGGGCGTCAATCAGGGTATCCGCAACGCCACCGGCCTCTACTACAAGGTCGTGGACAGCGACGACTGGCTGGACACCGACGCCCTCAAGAAGGTGCTCTCCCGCCTGCACACCCTCGTGACCCGCGGCACCGCCCCCGACCTCATGATCTGCAACTACGTCTATGAGCACACCGAGGACGGCACCAGCCATACCGTGCGGTACACCAACGTCTTCCCGCAGGAGCGGCTCTTCACATGGATGCACGTGGGCCACTTCCGCCCCGACCAGAACCTGCTGATGCACTCGGTCCTGTACCGCACCGAGGTGCTGCGCCAGTGCGGCATGGTGCTGCCCAAGCACACCTTCTATGTGGACAACATCTTCGTCTACCAGCCCCTGCCCTTTGTCAAGACCATGTATTATATGGACCTCGACCTCTACCGCTATTTCATCGGCCGCGCCGACCAGAGCGTCAATGAGAGCATCATGGTCAAGCGCGTGGACCAGCAGCTCCGCGTCACCCGGCACATGATCGACTGTCAGGACCTCGACGCCCTCAAGGGCGAAAAGAAGCTTCGGGCCTATATGCTCCACTATCTCTCGATGATGATGGCGGTCAGCGACATCTTCCTGCTGCTGGACGGCAGCGCCGAGGCCAAGGAGAAGCAGAAGGGCCTGTGGCAGTACCTGCGCGAGCACACCAGCACCGCAGTCTACCGCTCCATCCGCTTCGGTTTCGGCGGCGTGACCAACCTGCCCTTCCCCAAGGGCGACGACATCGTGCTGGGCGGCTACCGCATCGCACGGAAGATCTTTAAGTTCAACTAAATTCACAATTGTTGCATATAACAGGGCCGCTGCGCAGGCAGCGGCCTTGTTTTTCGCCTTTTTCGGTCATTTGTTAAGGATTCTTCAATCATTCCGCCTGAAAAGATGTTGTTTTTTAAGTGATGAGATAGTATAATCCTTTATTGTGCTATGTTTTCAGGGGTTTGGGCAAGCAGCCCGGAAACACGCCTGACTGAGAAAAAGGAGGAAAGGGCGGCGGCCTCGGTGCGTCCGCTGCCCGCAATATCCGTATGGAACAGCTTCTCATCTGCCTTTCCACGGCGCTCATCGCAGGTCTGCTGATGTCGCGTCTGGCAAAGGCAGTCCATTTGCCAGCGGTCACGTCCTACCTGCTGGCGGGCCTGCTGCTCGGCCCCTTCTTTCTGGGACGGCTGGGCCTGAGCGGGTTCGGCATCGGCTTCGGCACGCTGGAACAGGTGGACAGCCTTTCCCTCATCACACAGGTGGCGCTGGGCATGGCTGCCGAGGCCGCCGAGCTTTCCGACGGCCACATGGTGCGCAACGTGGTGCTCTTCTCGGTGCTGGTGTATGAGCTGGTAGGCCCCACCCTCACCAAGCTGGCGCTGACCGCCGCCGGGGAGATCATCCCCGAGGGCCGTACCAGCGCCCGCACCGCCAACAAGCCCGAAGTTCCGGTGTCCCTCGACTGAGTTTTCCGCGTACTATAAAAAGGCACTCCGAAGCGCTTCGGAGTGCCTTTTCGTTTGTGCTTTACTTCAGGATGACTTCGCCGTTCTCGGCGTCCACGGTCAGGCTCCCGCCTGCCTTCAGAGTGCCGTCGATGATGCGCTCGGCGGCAGGGTCTTCCACCGCCTTGCGGATGACGCGGCGGAGGTCGCGGGCACCGAACTTGCCGCCCTGACTCTTGGCCACGAGGGCGGACAGCGCTGCCGGGGTGTAGCGGTAGGCGATGCCCTTCGATTTCATGCTGGGCTTGTACTCGTCCAGCATGAGGGCCGCGATGCCCTCCAGCGTCTGCTGGCTCAGGGGCTTGAAGGCGATGACCTCATCCACGCGGCCAAGGAACTCGGGCCGCAGGAACTGGCTCAGGGCCTTGCGGGTCTTTTCCTCGCTCAGCTGCTCCTCGCTCTTGTTGAAGCCGAGTCCGGAGGTGCTCTTGTCGCCGCTTCCGGCGTTGGAGGTCATGCAGATGACCGTGTTGGAGAAATCCACCGTCCGGCCCTGTGCATCGTTGATCTTGCCCTCGTCCAGAATTTGGAGCAGGATGTTCATGACGTCGGGGTGGGCCTTTTCGATCTCATCGAAGAGGACGACGCTGTAGGGGCGGCGGCGCACCTTTTCGGTGAGCTGACCGGCCTCCTCGTAGCCCACATAGCCCGGAGGCGAGCCGATCATGCGGGACACCGCATACTTCTCCATATACTCGCTCATATCGAGGCGGATGAGGGGGTCAGGGCCGTCAAAGAGCTGGTTTGCCAGCTGCTTGACCAGCTCGGTCTTGCCGACGCCGGTGGGGCCGACGAAGATGAAGCTGGCCGGGCGGCGGCGTCCCGACAGGTCGGCACGGCTCCGCTTGACGGCCTGTGCCACGAGATGGACGGCCTCGTCCTGACCGATGATCTTCTTTTTCAGCTCCGCTTCCAGCCCGGCCAGCTTTGCGAACTCCGTCTCCTGAATTTTTACTGCCGGAATGCCCGTCCACAGCTCGATGACCCTGGCCACATCATCCATCGTGACCCTGATCTCGCTGGCTGCGGCCTGCTTTGCGGGCAGCTCAGCTTCCAGCTTTGCGATGCGGGTCTTCCGCTGGGCCACCTGCTCATAGTCGATGGCCTCGTTGACGTCGGCAGACTCCATCTCCGCCTCCTCCTGCTTCAGGCCGTCCAGCTCCTTCTGCATCTCGAGGTATTCCGAGATGACCGGGTGGGCAAGGTTGCAGCAGGCGCAGGCCTCGTCCAGCAGGTCGATGGCCTTATCGGGGAGGTAGCGGTCGGTGATGTACCGCTCACTGAGGGTGACGATGGCCGAGAGGACATCCGCCTCCACCTGCACATGGTGGTGCTCCTCGTAATACTTCTTGATGCCATTCATGACGGCCAGCGTATCGGCCACGCTGGGTTCCTCCACCCGGACGGGCTGGAAGCGGCGCTCAAGGGCCTGATCCTTCTCGATATACTTGCGGTACTCGTTGAAGGTGGTGGCACCGATGACCTGAATTTCGCCTCTGGACAGGGCAGGCTTGAGGATGTTGCCCGCGTTCATCGCGCCCTCGCTCTCACCCGCCGAGGTGATGGTATGAATTTCATCAATAAAGAGGATGATGTTGCCTGCGGCCTTGACCTCACTGAGCAGGCCCTTGACCCGCTGTTCGAACTGGCCCCGGAACTGGGTGCCGGCCACGAGGCTGGTCAGATCGAGCAGGAAAATTTCCTTGTCCTTCAGGCCCACGGGGACGTCGCCCTTGGCGATCCGCTCCGCGATGCCCTCAGCGATGGCCGTCTTGCCGACGCCCGCCTCGCCGATGAGGCAGGGGTTGTTCTTCTGGCGGCGGCTCAGAATTTGAATCGTGCGGTAAATTTCGCGGTCGCGGCCCACGATGTCGTCCAGCCTGCCCTCCCGGGCCTTGCGGGTCAGATTCTCACAATAGGTATCGAGGAATTTGCGGCGGGGCGGCTTCTTGCCGTTTTTCTGGGCCTTTTTGCCGTTTCCGGCTTCGCCCTCCGCCTTGACGCCCAGCGGGAAGGTCGCGCTGGAGCCGGGCACGAGGTCGTCATCTCCCTCGCTCTCCCCGCCCTCCATCGGCTGGCCCATATTCATCATGAGGGAGAGGGGGTTCGCGTCTCCCATCTCGTCCATCATGCTCTCCATCCGATTTTCCATGTTGTCCATGTCCTCGTCGGACATCCCGAACTGCTTCATCAGGTCCTCGACGGGCTTGATGTGCAGTTCACGGGCACAGTGCAGGCAAAAGCCTTCATTTTTCATCTGGCCGTTCTCCATCCGCTGGACGAAGATGATGGCCGGACGTTTCTGACAGCGACTGCAGACCATATAGGTTCCTCCTAAGCTCCCCTTTACAGGAAGGGGTTGAACAGATTGAATGCTTTATAGTAAAGGCTGCTGCTCATGACCGTGTCGTTCAGGACGGTCAGATTGCCGCCCGTGATGACGATGATGGCCCACACCACGCACAGCACAAGGTAGATGTCCATCGTGCTGGCGATGCAGCCGGTGAGCCAGCCCAGCCAGCGGTTGACGGTGCCGATGACCGGCAGCCGGTTGACGAGGCCCAGCACGGTGACCAGCATACTCACCAGCATCCGCAGCAGGGCAAAGGTCACGAAAAAGAGCACCACCGAGATGACCGGCGTCAGCAGCGGGGCCAGCACCTTCTGGACGATGACGTCCGCCAGCACCACGGCGTTGTCGCTGAGCACGGCTGAGATGGAGCGCTCGCAGGCCTCCACGATGGAGGCGCGGAAGCTCTCGGGCAGAAAGCCCGCGTACTTGTCCGCGATGCCGGTCAGGTCAACGACCCCTCCGGCAGAGATGCTCTCGGCGATCTGGGTGCGGAAGCTCCCGGCCAGAAAACGCTGGAACACCTCGACGGCAGCCCAGCCCGAAAAGACCCGGGCACCCACGAGGCTGAAGACGTTCCCACCCAGCTGGACGCTGGCCGCGAGGAAGCCCTTGCGGGCGTAGCGCACGGCCAGCAGCAGCCAGACCACGGTACATACTATATCAAAAAGAAATGACGGATTCTTGAACATACCTTATTTTCCTTATTCTATCATGGATTGCCCGAGGCACTGGTCTCCGCCTCGGGAGGAGTCAGCACCTGCACGGTGTTGCCGCAGAAGACCAGCAGCTGCTTCCGGTCGGCCAGCAGGCCCTGCGGCCGGGCGGAAAGGCTCTGCTGCCACTGGGAGGTGCCGTCGGTGGAGAGACACTCCACGCCGCTGTCGGTAAGCAGATAGAAGCTCTGCCCGGCCCGGACGATGCGGTTGGCCGCCTGCACCTGCGCTGTGCCCTCCACGTTCAGCTCACGGTCCAGCATCACCGCCTGACAGAGCTGGCCGGAGGCCAGCAGCAGGGCGGCATTGCCCGAGGCATCCACCGAGATGTCCCGGAGGGTCTGGCCGGTGAAGTCGTAGGCAGCTTTTTCGCCGCCCGATGCGTTGTAGAGGACGGCGCGGCTGTCGCAGAGGGCCAGTACACTCTGGGCGCTGGGCCAGCTCAGCCACTGGGCCGCGCCGCTGCCGCTGCCCACAAGGACAGGGTCGCCCTGCGCCAGCGTGACGATGTAGAAATTCGTCACCATCTGCCCGCCGCTGACCGTCACCGCTGCCACCGCCAGCCGCCGCCCATCCGGCGAAAAGGCCATCCGCAGCGGCGTGCCGTCGGTGGTGGTGAGGCTCCAGCTCAGCTGCTCCTCCATCGAGGAGGAGTAGATCCGCAGTCTGGCGGCGCTGCCGGGGTCTTCGGTGACGACGGCCAGCGTGCCGTTGTCGGCCATCGCGCAGAGGGTGATGCTGTTCTCCATCGTCTTGGTGTAGAGGTTCTGGGTGCGGCTCTCCACCCGCAGCTCATTGCCCGAGCGGTTGTAGAGCACGAAGCGGTTCTTGCCCGCCGCCAGCGCTGGCCGGGCGTAGCCGCTCTGGATGGCGTTGAGGCGGGTGCCGGTGCGGGACCAGACCACGCACCCCTCTTCGCCCAGCTCCACAAAGCTTCCGTTCAGGGCGGCAAGCTGCTCCACCTCCATGACGCCGGTCTGCTGAGGCCAGCCCGTCCCCGGAAAGAGCAGGATGCGGGCCGTGTCGGCCCAGTCCTTGGCCATTGCCACCGAGCTGCCCACAAAGCCGGTGGCGAACAGAACCACCAGCGTCAGCGCCGCGACGATGAGCGCGGTGCGCCGGATGCGCCGGTTCCGCACCCGGGTGCGGGCCTGCTCGAGGTACTCGACCCGGCCCTCCGAAAGCGGCTCGTCCGACGCGGGCCGGAAGCCTCGATGCTTCTTTCTCATACGTTCCTGTCCCCTTCCTGCAACGACAGTGCTCCCAAAGGGGGCATTCCCCCTCCGGGAGCACCGGTCATGTTTGTGTTAATCGTAGTCCACGCTCTTGAGGAAAAGCCCCTTTGCCGCCAGCGTCGGGCCGGCGTTTTTCCGGTCGCAGCTGGCGAGGATGCCCGGCACCGCCTCGGGCTCAAGACGGCCTGCGCCCGCCTCGCAGAGGGTGCCCGCGAGGATGCGCACCATGTTGTAGAGGTAGCCGTCTGCCGTCACCGTGATGTCGATGTCGTCGCCCCGGCGCTCGACCTCACAGGCCGTGATGGTGCGCACGGTGTCGCTGTGGGCGGCTGCCGAGCTGCCCGAAGCGCAGAGGGCAAGGAAATCGTGCGTCCCCACAAAATACTGTGCCGCCTGCTGCATCCGGTCGGCGTCCAGCCGCCCCGGCACCTTGGTGTAATAGCGGGAGGCGAAGGGCGAGTCGATCGGACTGTTGTGGATGCGGTAGAGGTAGGTCTTTGTGTGGGCCGCATAGCGGGCGTGGAAGTCGTCGGGCACCACCCGCGCCTCCAACACCCGGATGTCCGGGGGAAGATGCTGATTGAGGGCCAGCGGCAGCTTTGCCGCCGGGATGCGGGTGTCGGCGTGGAAGTTGAGCATGAAGCCCAGCGCGTGGACGCCTGCGTCGGTGCGGCTGCAGCCCTTGATGTCGGGGCGGCTGCCCAGCACCGCCTCCAAGGCGTCCTGAAACGCAGCGGCCACGCTCCGCCCGTTGGGCTGCACCTGAAACCCGCAGTAGTTGGTGCCGTCGTAGGCTAAAGTAAGAAGATAGTTCATCTACGAAATTACAACTTTCCCGTTCGTATCATTCAAAATCGGAGAAACGAGAAAAAAGCTTTTAGCGGAGCGGCTTAGCTTTTTTCCGTTTCGACTTCCTCTTTGGGGTCTGAAAGGGGCGAGCAGCCCCTTTCTCGTGGATCCAGCGCGTCGAAATCGCTGGTGGTTTTCTGGTTCTCTTTTGACACCAAAAGAGAACAAATTCCTCGCTCTTTAGAAATTCGGGAACACCAGCCTCGACGCCAGGATCACTGCAAAGCAGACGAGGCAGACCGCGAGGTCGATGTAATCCTGTCTCGTGCAGCGCAGCACCTTGAGGCGGGTGCGGCCGTCGCCGCCGCGGTAGCAGCGGCACTCCATGGCCATGGCCAGCTCGTCGGCGCGGCGGAAAGCCGAGATGAACAGGGGCACCAGCACCGGCACCAGCGCCTTGATGCGCTCCGTCATCTTGCCGTTGTCCAGCTGTGCGCCGCGGGCCTTCTGGGCGTTCATGATCTTATCGGTCTCCTCGATGAGGGTGGGGATGAACCGCAGCGCAATGCTCATCATCATCGCCAGCTCGTGCACCGGGAAGTGGAGCTTTCCGAGGGGCTTCAGCAGCTGCTCGATGGCATCCGTCAGGACGATGGGGCTGGTGGTGTAGGTCAGCAGGCTGGTGCCTGCGATAAGGGCCATGACACGGACGGCCATCAGCACAGCATACCGGATGCCCTCCGCGTAAACGGTCAGAAAACCGAGCTGAAACACCGGGTCGCCCTCGCCTGAAACGAAAAAGAGGTTGAGCACCGCCGTAAAGACGATGATGGGGAAGATGGGCTTCAGGCTCTTGACGATGAGCCGGAAGGGGATCTTTGCCACCGCATACATCACGGCGAGGAAGATCAGCGAAAGCGCAAGGCCCAGCGGGTTCGACGCCGCAAAGAGCAGCACGATATACAGGATGGTCAGCACCAGCTTGAGCCGGGGGTCAAACCGGTGGACAAGGCTGTTGCCCGGGAAGTGCTGGCCGATGGTAATATCTCTCAGCATCCGGCTGCACCCCCTTCCTGCGTATTTTCATTCCGGGGCAGGACGAGAGTCTCTCCCGCATCCCGCCGGGCCTTTGCCGCCAGAATGGTCTTGACGGCGTAGGGGATGGTGTAGACGTCCGCCGGGACATCCACCCCCATCTCCCGCAGCTTGAGGAAGATCTTCGTCACCTGCGGGACGGAGAGGCCCAGTTCCAGCAGCTCTGGCGCACGGGCAAAGACCTTTTCCACCGTATCGTACATGGCGATCTTCTTCCGGCTCATCACAAGCACCTTGTCGGCGTACTTGGCGATGTCCTCCATGCTGTGGGAGACAAGAAGCACGGTGGTGCCGGTCTTTTTGTGGTAGTCCTTCACTTCCGAGAGGATCTCATCTCTGCCCTCGGGGTCGAGGCCCGCCGCAGGCTCGTCCAGCACGAGGATGCGGGGCTTCATGGCCATGACGCCGGCCACGGCCACACGGCGCTTCTGACCGCCGGACAGCTCGAAGGGGCTGCGCTCCAGAAGCGCTTCATCGAGGCCGACGAACCGGGCCGCCTCATGGACGCGCGCGTCGATCTCTGCCTCGTCCAGCCCCATGTTCTTGGGGCCAAAGGCGATGTCCTTGTAGCAGGTCTCCTCGAACAGCTGGTACTCCGGGTACTGGAACACCAGACCCGTCAGGAAGCGGAAATCTCTTATCTTTTCCGGCTCGGCCCAGAGGTCGCGGCCATCAATGATGATCTTACCGCTGGTGGGCTTGTTCAGTCCGTTCATATGGGTGATGAGGGTGCTCTTGCCGGAGCCGGTGGCTCCGATGATACCCACGAAATCGCCCTCTTCCACCTCAAAGCTCACGTCGTCCAGCGCAGTGACCGCATTCGGCATACCGGGATTGTAGACATAGCTCAGGTGTTCTACTTTAATGATGCTTGCCATGCTTCCGCCCCCCTTATTTCAGCAGCTCATACAGAGCCTGTGCACATTCGCCGGTGTCGATGATGCCCTCGGGCAGGGGGATGCCGGCCTTGACCAGCTCATCCCGCAGCTCTGCGGCCTGCGGCACATCGAGGCGGAGGGCGCGGACCTTCTCGGTCTGGCTGAACACCTCTTTCGGCGTGCCCTCCATCACCACTTTGCCCCCGCTCATCACCAGCACACGGTCGGCCTGTGCGGCCTCCTCCATGTAGTGGGTGATGGACACCACGGTAATGCCCATGTCCTTGTTGAGGTGGTGGATGGTCTGCATCACCTGCTCACGGCCCCGGGGGTCGAGCATGGCGGTGGCCTCGTCGAGGATGAGGCAGTCGGGCCGCATGGCAACGACGCCTGCGATGGCCACGCGCTGCTTCTGGCCGCCCGAGAGGTTGTGGGGCGCCCGCTCCCGGAACTCGTAGATGCCCGCCATCTTCATGGCGTCATCGACGCGGCGGCGCATCTCCTCCGGCGGGACGCCGAGGTTTTCCAGCGCAAAGGCCACGTCCTCTTCCACCACCGTCGCCACGATCTGGTTGTCGGGGCTTTGGAACACCATGCCCACGGTCTGGCGGATGTCGTAGAGCTTGTCCTCGTCGGCGGTGTCCATCCCCTCGACGTACACCTTGCCCTCCTCCGGCAGGAGGATGGCATTGAAATGCTTGGCAAGGGTAGACTTGCCGCAGCCGTTCGCGCCCAGCACGGCCACGAACTCGCCCCGCCGGACCTGCATGGAGACGCCGTTGAGCGCGTAGCCCGGCTGCTCCGAGTCATAGCGGAACTTTAAATTTTCTGCTGTCAGTATCGTTTCACTCATTTGTTTTCTCTTTCTGGTGGTGCGCCCCTCCGAAAGGGGCTGTACCCCATACTATAAGGTGGTCAACCTCTCCGTCACGGCTGACGCCGTGCCACCTCTCCTATCGAGGAGAGGCCTTGGCATTCCGGAAAGTTCCGCCTCTTCGCCAGAGGCTCCCCTACTAGGGGAGCTGGCGCGAAGCGCCTGAGAGGTTGTATGGAAGGACAGCCTGACCCAAAGGCCCCTGCCCTTACGGTTTGAAAATTTTATTCCTCCCAGATCGCCGTCGCGCCGCAGGGCACGACGCCGCCGGTGGCGGAGACGGGCAGGCCAATCTCGTCGCAGGAGGTCTGCCCGCCGAAGCGGGGCACCAGCGTCGTCTTGAGCATATATTCCATGACGGCGGGCGACAGACCGGTGGTGTAGCTGTTGACGGCAAAGAAGAGCGGCTGATCGCTCAGGACCTCCTCGCACTGGCTGATGAGGTCGTAGATGCAGTCTTCCAGCTTCCAGATCTCGCCGCCGGGGCCGCGGCCATAGCTGGGCGGGTCCATGATGATGCCGTCGTAGGTGTTGCCCCGCCGCTTCTCGCGGGCGACGAATTTGGCGCAGTCGTCCACCAGCCAGCGGATGGGACGATCTGCAAGGCCGCTGGCGGCGGCGTTGTCCTTGCCCCATGCTACGATGCCCTTGGAGGCGTCCACATGGCAGACGGTGGCCCCGGCAGCCGCACAGGCCAGCGTAGCACCGCCGGTGTAGCCGAAGAGGTTCAGCACCTTGATGGGGCGGCCTGCGGCGCGGATCTTCTTTGCGTACCACGCCCAGTTGACGGCCTGTTCGGGGAAGACGCCGGTGTGCTTGAAGCCGGTGGGGCTGACGATGAGGGTCAGCTTATCCTCCCCTTCGCCGCAGCTGATCTTCCACTTCTCGGGCAGACGGCGGCGGTACTCCCACTCACCACCGCCCTGATTGGAGCGGTGGTAGACGGCGTCTGCCTTGGCCCAGAGAGGGCTTTGCTGGGGCGTCTTCCACACCACCTGCGGGTCAGGCCGGACCAGCAGCGTCTCACCCCAGCGTTCCAGCCGGTTGCCGTCGGTGGCATCCAGCAGCTCGTAGTCTTTCCATGTATCTGCAGGGCGCATATGCGTCCTCCTTCCTGCTTTTTGTCTGTAGCTTAACCCTCGAGCCCCTCGAGGATGCGCTTGTTGATCTTCTCCACGATGCGCTTGGCGCAGCAGTCGATGGCCTCGAGGTCCTGCCCCTCCACCATGACGCGGATCTTCGGTTCGGTACCGGACACCCGCACCAGCACGCGGCCCATGCCCATCAGCTTCTGCTCCTCATTCTCGATGAAACCGGCCAGCACCTCGTCCGCCTTGTAGGCGGCCTTCTGGGCGGCATTGGCCACGACATTCACCAGCACCTGCGGGTACTGGGCATAGATGCCGTTCAGCTCGCTCATCTTCTTGCCGCTCTCGGCCAGCAGCCTGAGCAGCTTGCCTGCGGTCAGCTCGCCGTCGCCGGTGGTGGCGTGGTGAAGCAGGATGACGTGGCCGCTCTGCTCGCCGCCGATGGCGTAGCCGTTCTCCCGCATATTCTCGAGGACGTAGCGGTCGCCTACGGCGGTCTTTTCGGTGTTGATGCCCTGAGACTCCATATACTTGACGAAGCCGAGGTTGGACATGACCGTAACGACAGCGGTGTTGCCGTCCAGACGGCCCTTGTCCTTCATCGCCATCGCCAGCAGGGCGATGATCTTGTCGCCGTCAAGCTCCTGCCCCTTCTCGTCGCAGGCGAGGCAGCGGTCGGCGTCGCCGTCAAAGGCGATGCCGCAGTCGAAGCCGCCCTCGACGACAGCCTTTTCCAGATTGTCCAGATGGGTGCTGCCTACACCGGCGTTGATGTTCCTGCCGTCGGGGCTGACGCCGAGGAAGGTGCACTTTGCGCCCAGACGGGGGAACAGCTGCCGGGCCACCTCGGCGGACGCGCCGTTGGCGCAGTCGATACAGACGTTCAGTCCCGACAGGTCGCCGCCGATGGACTCATACAGATGCTCGACGTAGTCCTTGATGCCGTCGATGCGGCAGGTCACACGGCCCACACCGTCGCCGGTGGCCAGCGGGATGCCCGCACACTTGTCGTCGATGTGTGCCTCGATCTCCTCTTCCACATCGTCCGGCAGCTTGTAGCCGGTCCCGGCGAAGATCTTGATGCCGTTGAACTCCATCGGGTTGTGGGAGGCCGAGATGACGACACCGGCGTCGGCGTTGTACTTGCGCACCAGATAGGCTACGGCGGGGGTGGGCACGACGCCCAGACTCTCGACGTCCGCGCCCACACTGCACAGGCCGGCCGTCAGGGCAGCTTCCAGCATATCGCCGGACTGGCGGGTGTCCTTGCCGATGAGGATGCGGGGCTTATGGCCGGTGCTGCTGGTCAGCACGGCGGCAGCGCCGCGTCCGATGAGCATCGCCATCTCACAGGTCAGATCTGCACCGGCCACGCCGCGCACACCATCGGTACCAAAATACTTTCCCATAGTAAATACCTCGCTTAAAATAAGCTCTGTTGTCCATTGTCCTCGGCGCTGCCGCTCTCAGGTGCTTTCAGGCCGAGGTGTTCGTAAGCAAGCCGGGTGGCACAGCGGCCCCGCGGCGTCCGGGTCAGGAAGCCCATCTGCATCAGATACGGCTCGCACAGGTCTTCCAGCGTCACAGCCTCCTCGCCGAGGGCAGCGGCCAGCGTTTCCAGACCCACCGGCCCGCCGCTGTACATCTCGATGATGGCGCGCAGCAGGCTGCGGTCCAGTTCGTCCAGACCCAGTGTGTCCACGTCCATCCGCTTGAGGCTCAGCAGCGCCACTTCCCGATCGATGACGCCGTCGCCCAGCACCGTGGCAAAGTCGCGGACCCGCTTCAGGAAACGGTTCGCCACGCGGGGCGTGCCCCGGCTGCACTTTGCCAGCTCGTAAGCGCCCTCGGGGGTGATGGGCTGGTCAAGGATGCCCGCCGACCGGATGATGATGCGGCTCAACTCATCGGGGCTGTAAAGCTCCAGCTTGAGCAGCACGCCGAAGCGGTCCCGCAGCGGGCCGGTGATCTGGCCCGCGCGGGTGGTCGCGCCCACCAGCGTGAAGCGGGGCAGATTGATGCGGATGCTCTGGGCGCTGGGGCCTTTTCCGATCATGATGTCCAGCGCGTAATCCTCCAGCGCCGGGTAGAGCACCTCTTCCACCTGCCGGGAAAGGCGGTGGATCTCGTCGATAAAGAGGACGTCGCCCTCCTGCAGATTGGTCAGCAGGGCAGCGAGGTCGCCGGGCTTCTCGATGGCCGGGCCGCTGGTGATGCGGATCTGCACCCCCATCTCGTTGGCGATGATGCCGGCCAGCGTCGTCTTGCCCAGACCCGGCGGGCCATAGAGCAGGATGTGGTCCATCGGCTCGCCCCGGCGCTTGGCCGCTTCGAGATAGATCTTCAGGTTCTGCTTGACCTTTTCCTGTCCGATGTAGTCTTCGAGGTGCTGGGGGCGGAGGTTGTTTTCCTCGCTGTCCGCCGCCGTCATCCCGGGCTGCATCATTTTTGCGCCGTAGAGCGCGGTTTCGTCCTGCATCGTTTACCTCCTGCCCGCCATGCTGCGCAGCGCCAGCTTGATGATCTCTTCCACGGGGAGCGTGCCGTCGATCTTGGAGACGGCCAGCGCGGCCTCGCTCTGGCTGTAGCCCAGCGACACCAGCGCGGCGATGGCCTGCCCTGCCCCCTGCGCAGCGGCGGTATCCGCAGCCGCGCCTGCTACATTTTCAAGGTCGATGCCGCCTGCAAAGCCCTTGGCCACCTTATCCTTCAGCTCCAGCACGATGCGCTGGGCCAGCTTCGGGCCGACGCCGGACGCAGCCTTGAACGCCTTGTGGTCGCCCGCCGAGATGGCCAGCGCCACACGGTCCGGCTCCATGACGCTCAGGATGGCCAGACCCACCTTCGCGCCCACGCCCGACACCGAGGTGAGCAGCTCAAAGCAGGCCTGCTGCTCCTCGCTGGCAAAGCCGTAGAGGCTGACGTCGTTCTCCGTGACGCTCATCACGGTGTAGATGGTGGCCTCCTTGCCCACGCCGGGCAGCGCACCGGCCACGCTGGCCGGGCACTGGGCGTAGTACCCCACGCCGCCGCAGCAGATGACCACAGCGTTCAGGGTCTTTTTGATGATCTTTCCGGTTAAGCTGTATATCATAATAGCCCTCTCAGTCAATGCCTGCCGGCATTGCCAACTCTCCCATAGGGAGAGCCACTGGCGTGCCGGGCAGGTCTATCGGATACGAGAAAGTTTTGTTGTTTCGGAAACTATAGTGCCCTGCTGTCAAGGGCAGCTCAGATAGGGCCGGGCACTCTCCGCACGAAGCGGTTGAGCTGGCTGCCGTTGGTGTGGCAGAAGGTAATGGCCATCGCCAGCGCGTCGGCGGTATCGTCGGGCTTGGGGATGGCGGGCAGGTGCAGCAGAACGCGGGTCATCTCCTGCACCTGCTTTTTCACGGCCTTGCCGTAGCCGGTAACGGCCTGCTTGACCTGCATGGGGGTGTACTCGTAGATGGGAAGCCCCGCCTGCGCCGCCGCCAGCAGGATGACGCCGCGCGCCTCGGCCACGCCGATGACGGTGGTCTGGTTGTGCTGGTAGAACAGCTTTTCGATGGCCAGCGCCTCTGGCCGTGTCTGCTCGATGACCTCCCGGATGCCTGCATACACTTCATCCAGCCGCCGCTCGAACGGCACACCGGCGTCCGTGCACACCGCGCCGAAATCCACCGGTGCAAAGCGGTTTCCCGCATAGTCCACCACGCCCCAGCCCACGATCGCGTAGCCCGGGTCGATGCCCAATACTCTCATTCTGCGATACCTTTCCTATTGTAATCATCTTATTATAGCACAGCTATAAAAAAGGGGCAACGATAACCTTTTCACTCCCCCAGCCTGCGGCAGAAAGATTTTTTGAAGATTTTTGCAAAAAAGGCTTGATTTTTATTCCATCCTATGCTATCATAATTGAGCTGACTACAGCAAAATAGAATATGGACGGTTAGCTCAGCTGGTAGAGCATCTGCTTGACGTGCAGGAGGTCACAGGTTCGAGTCCTGTACCGTCCACCATACAGTTCGTACTCGAACCCGATTCTTTACGAAAAAGGGTTCGGGTACGTTTTTTGTTTACAGGAGGTTCTGCGAAAGGACTACTCGGAACAGTAAACGAGCAAAGGCAGGGTATCACCATGACGGTGGTATCCTGCCTTTTGCTTTGCGGAATCAAGTTCGCTTTGTGCGAACTTGGTCGTCATATCAGGGATGTTCTTTCATTGGCGGGTATGGTATACTCGGCTTAATAAACTGGAATGAAGTGGTGCACCACATGAAAGACGTACATTGTATAGAATTCCATCCAGGCAGCAGAGAAGAGCGCATCCCGGAGCTTGCAAAGGACTTTCCATATACTGCCTCAAGAGCCACGTTGGATCGCTACATCGGCAGCACTGTGCCATGGCACTGGCATCAGGCGGTAGAGCTTTTCTACATGGAAAGCGGCTGCGTTGAATACACCACACCAGGTGGAAAACTTGTATTCCCGGCGGGAAGCGGTGGTTTTGTCAATTCCAACGTACTTCACACCACAAGGGCGATTTCTCAGACGGAAGAGAACGTGCAGCTTCTTCATATTTTCGATGTTTCTCTGCTGGCAGGGGAACGAGGAAACCGAATCGAGCAAAAATACATTCTGCCCATTACATCCGACCCACAACTTGAGATCCTTCCTCTTTTACCGGATCATGCGGCAGGGCGAGAAATCCTGAAACGACTCAAAGAATCTTTTTGTTTGTCTTGTGATACATTCGGGTATGAGTTGAAACTGCGAGAGATCCTGACCGAGCTATGGTTAATGCTTGTGGAGCAATCGCATTCTGTAAGCTCTTCCAATCGGAACTCTGCCGGAGGCAACGATAAAATAAAGCTGATGTTGATTTATATCCATGAGCACTACCCGGAAAACCTCTCAGTCAAGGAGTTGGCAGCAGCAGCCTACACAAGTGAACGAGAGTGCTATCGCATTTTTCGTGAACACCTTCATACGACCCCGATTGCTTACCTGACCGCATACCGCATTCAGATCGCCTGCCAGATGTTGGCGGAAAGCAAGGCTTCTATTACAGAGGTCGGGACTGCTTGCGGTATGGGAAATTCAAGCTATTTCGGAAAAGTTTTTCGGGAGGTTGTCGGCTGCACGCCACGTCAGTACCGATACAAACGGCAGAATAACAACACCATCTGACAGCATCAAGATATTATTTTTAGGCTGTAGGCGTTATAATGATAGTAGCAGAAGTGCACGATCCGTAAGTGCATATCATATTTGAAAACCTTTGATCTTCGGATGCGTTTTGCTATGAGAGAAAGGACGGTCCCCTTGGAGCTGAATTGCAATACAGCAGAAGCCGCTCTGGCTTGGGCAGGGCAGCAGAATCCCGGAAATTGGATCGGACATTCCCGTTTTGTAGCCCTTGCCTGTAAAAATATAGCAGCCAAATGCAACAATATGGATGCAGATCAGGCATACTGCTTTGGGCTGCTGCATGATATCGGGCGTTATGCAGGGGTAAGTTCTGAACGTCATTTGATCGACGGATACCGTTTCTGTATGGAACGAGGATGGAAAAAGGCTGGACAGATCTGTATTTCTCATGCTTTTATGATCCAGGATATCCACACTTCTATCGGAACCTTTGACGTTTCAAAAGAAGATTTCCGTTTTATGGAAAAATTCATTCAAACCGCTGTCTATGATGATTACGACCGTTTGGTACAGCTATGCGATGCCTTGGCGCTGCCCACCGGATTTTGTCTTTTGGAAAAACGTTTTGTAGATGTAACGCTTCGGTACGGTGTCCATCCGGCAACGATAGACCGATGGAAGAAAACGCTTGAGCTAAAAAATCTGTTTGAAAAACGAATCGGAGGATCGGTTTATACCCTGCTCCCCGGCGTTCTGGAAAATAGTTTTTCGCTGGAGGTAACCGTATGATAAAAATCGCTTTTTTGGATGTAGACGGAACTTTGCTCAAGTTGGGCAGTAAGGTGCCGTCATTCCAAACCGTACAGACCTTACAGCAGTTGCAGGCAAAAGGGATCTTACTGTGCATGGCGACAGGCAGAGGCTACCTCTCCGTCCCACATTTTGAAGGCGTTGATTTTGATCTCTGGCTGACCTTCAACGGCTCTTATGTCCGTAGCAAGGATGCAGTGATCTCGAAGAACCCACTGGACGCTGACGACAAGCGCAGAATTTTGCATAATCTGAAGCAGATGCACCGGGCGGCTGCCATCAGCAACGAACACTTTATCGTGACAAATGGGACAGACCCGGACTTGGAGCAGTATTTTTCCTTCGGCAACGAGAAGCTGGTGATCTCCGAGCATTTCGACAAGCTCTGTGAGGAGGATATCTATCAGATCATGTGTTCCTGCAGCCCTTCTGAATACGAACGCATCCTGTTGGGAACCCACGCCACACAGATAACCGCATGGTGGGACAAGGCAGTGGATATCATTCCGCTGTCCTGCGGAAAGGGAAATGCTGTAAGAGCTGTTTTGGCGCATTACGGCTTTTCAAAAGCAGAAGCGATCGCCTTTGGGGACGGCCGAAACGACATTGAAATGCTGGAAGCAGTCGGCACAGGCGTTGCCATGGGAAACGCCCTCGATGAAGTCAAGGCAAGGGCAACAGATTGCTGCCGTTCTGTGGATGAGGAAGGCATCTATCATTATTGCCTTGAAAAACACCTCATCTAAAGGAGCTGTAGTAGCTGTTTTCTGGGTTTTTGTATCCGTCTACAGCAGGGTTTGGGGCAGGCACGCTATCCAAACCTCCAATTTTCCGTGCCGGGGGTGCAAAATCTTGGCCAGAATTGCCGTTGCACCGCCGGGGCTTTTGGATTATACTGTTGACTTGTATTCCATGATGTAATCTCTCGTTTCTTTCAAGCTAAAGGAGGCCTCCCTACGAACTATCTGTTTCAATTCACGCGCATCCTCGCGTTCTGTTTTCTGGGCGAGATCTGTCACGCCCTGCTGCCCCTCCCCGTCCCGGCCAGCGTCTACGGCCTGCTGCTGTTGCTGGCGGCGCTCCGCCTCGGCATCGTGAAGCTCGAGCAGGTCAAGGAGGTGGGACTGTTCCTCACCGGCATCTTCCCGCTGCTGTTCGTGCCCGCCGCTGCGGGCGTCATGGAGCTCTGGGCCGAGATGGGCGCGATGCTGCTGCCCATCCTCATCGCCATCGTGCCGGTGACGGTGCTCGTGCTTGTGAGCGCAGGCCGCACCACGCAGGCCCTCACCAGCCGCCGCGCTGCAAAAAAGGAGGTCGAACATGACTGAACTGCTGAACGGATTTCTCTCCGGTTCCGCCGCGTGGGGCGTGCTGCTGACGCTGGCCGCCTTCGCGCTGGGCACCCTCATCAACAAGACCACCGGCAAGGCCATCTTCAACCCGCTGCTGCTGGGCAGCATCTTCGTCATCCTCTTTCTGAGCCTGCTGAACATCTCCTACGCCGACTACAAGGTCAGCGCCGCGCCGGTGAATTACCTGCTGCTGCCGGCCACCATCAGCCTCGCCATCCCGCTGTATGAAAAGTGGGACCTGCTGAAGGAGAATGCCGCCGCCATCATCGCGGGCATCTCGGTGGGCACACTGGTCAGTCTTGGCAGCGTGCTGGCGCTGGCACTGGCTATGGGCCTCACCCGGGAACAGTACGCCACCCTCCTGCCCAAGTCGGTCACGACGGCTATCAGCATGGATGTCGCCGCCGAGCTGGGCGGCATCGCGGCCCTGACCGGTGCCGTCGTCATCCTCACCGGCATCGCGGGCAACCTGCTGGCCGAGGTGATCTGCAAAGCCTTCCACATCACCGACCCCATCGCCAAGGGCATCGGCATCGGCACCTCGGCCCATGCCGTGGGCACCAGCAAGGCCCTTCAGATGGGCGAGATCGAGGGCGCGATGAGCGGCCTGTCCATCGCGGTGGCCGGCGTCCTCACTGCTGTGCTCTGCCCCTTCTTTATCAGCTTTATCCAGTAAGCAGAAAAAAGAACAAGTCCTCTGTGCCTGTTGTGGTGCAGAGGACTTGTTTTTTGTATCATGCATCCCGCTGGCGGGCCGCTTCTTCGATGACTCTGACCGCCTTTTCGTGGATGGCCAGAGGCTCTGCGGCCGGGTGGGCCAGACCGTAGCCCTGCAGCAGGTCCACGCCCATCTCCAACACCCTGCGCAGATCGTCCATCGTCTCCACGCCCTCGGCCAGCACCTGCACGCCGCGGGGGCGGGCGTATTCGATGAGGGCCTTGAGGAACTGCTGCTTGTCGGGGTCGGCATCAATGCCCCGGATGATGGCGATGTCCACCTTGACATAGCGGGGCGCGATGGTCAACAGGCTGCTGCCGTTGCTGTAGCCGCTGCCGTAGTCGTCCAGCGCAAAGACGGCGGGCGCACCGGTGGCATTCCGCTTCCGCTCCAGCGCCTGTTCGTCCATCTCCTCCTCCTCGGTGATCTCCACCACCAGCTTCGAGAGGATGGCTTTGTGGGCCGCACGGAAGTGCGCCCAGTCCTCATCGTTCAGGCTGACGCTGGCGATGCTGTTGACAAAGACGAGGGCATCCGGCTCCACCTTGCCCGCCGCTTCCAGCGCTTCATAGCACTCGCAGGCGCGGAACAGGGTCAGCTTCTCGATGTCATACAGCCGCCCCATCTCGCTGGCCAGCTCCATCACCCTCTGGGGAGAGCTCAGAGCGGGCAGCCGGGGCCGCATCAGGGCCTCATAAGCCGCCACATGGCCGTCCCGGGCCGAGAAGATGGGCTGGAAGTAGTAGTCCACCTGCCGTTCCCGGACAAGGATCTCGAAGTCGCTGCGCTGCTTCATCGCGTAGATGCCGTCGCGGTAGTGCTCCATGTTGAACTCCCGGACTTCGCCCTTGGTGGAGTGCTTGACCTCGTACATCGCAAAATCAGCGTATCGCTTGAGGGTGTCGAGGTCGGCGGCATCGTCGGGATACCATGCTATGCCGCCGGACATCCGGATGCACAGCTTCTTGCCGTCCGGCAGGGTGGCGCTGCTCCGGGCAAAGCCCTCTTCCAGCTTCCGGATGTCCTTCCGCACGGCCTCCTTCGTCTCATAGCCGTAGAACAGCAGCAGGAACTCATCGCCGGAGAGCCGCGCCACCACGGTGCCGCTGGGCACGCCCTGCTGCAGGCTGTGGGCCGTCTTGCGCAGATAGATGTCGCCCCAGCCGTGGCCGTAGGTATCATTGATGGTCTTGAGGTTATCGAGGTCCGTCATCATCAGGGCCGCACAGCGCATCATTCTGGGCTTCTCGAACAGCTCGCCGCAGACCCGGAAGAAGGCCTGACGACTGTACAACCCGGTAAGGGCGTCGTAATCGCGCTCGTGCTCGATGCGGCTGCGCTCGGCTACGGCTGCTTTGTAGTTGTCGGTGCTCAGGGTCACGATGGCGTCGGCCAGCCTGTCCAACTCCCGGATGCCGGTGCGGGAGAACTCCGGGACGGCCTGATGCCGCTCCTGCGCATCCGCCAGCTCCTTCGAGAGCTGAGCGACCGGCTGGGCCAGACCGATGCTGACGAAGAATGCGCAGCCCAGACCAAAGCCCAGCGTCAGCAGGATCGCAAAGCTCACGAGATTCGTCACCGACTGGGAGAAGCGGAAGAGGTCGTTCCTTCCCACCACGCCGATAAGCAGCCACCGTTCGCCCGAGAAGGGGGCGTTGCGGTTGTAGAGGCTGATCTGGCGGATGCTGACGACCTGATCGGCACCGCCGCTCGGATAATACCAGTAGCCCTTGGCGCGGTGGAGGGTCAACTCCCATCCTTCCTTCTGCAGCGCGGTCGTCTGCTCGCCGGTGTTGGCGGTGACATGGATCTGCAGCTCCTCGCCCCGCAGGTCGGAGGTCGTGGAGGCCAGCAGATAGCTTCCGTGGTTGTCGTTCTGCAATTCGTCCCACGGGAGCTTGGTGTCCATATAGCTTTCCAGCATCTCGATGCCCAGAACGCCGTACACCGTGCCGTCGTCCAAAATCAGAGGCTGCGCGTAGGCGATGGCCTCCCGGTCATCGCCCAGCAGCGTATAGGGCAGGGTCGTCCAGCGGCCATAATCCGCCGCAGCTCCGGTCTGCTCCCCGCTCTTATAGGCAGCTTGGAAGGGCCGGACATAAAAGGCATCCTCTTCCCTCTCCAGATACTGCTGCGCAGGCGTCCACGCCTTGTCCGTAGTGATGCCGAAGGCCTGCACCAGCTCTGCCGGAGCGCGCTCGAACATCACGTCGGAGTTGTCCGCCGAGGAGGCAGCTTCCGGGTCGAGGTCCCGCAGATAGACGCAGGGCAGCCGGTCGCCGGAGGTGCGGTCTGTAAAGTCGTGGGTGTTCAGGATGAGGAAGACGCCGCTGACCTGCTTGGCGCGAAGCGCCTTGAGCAGCCTCGGAGCGGCCGCTTCCAGCAGGGGCAGGCTCTCGCCGCCGGTAGAATCCAGCGTATCGAGAGAGATCGTCCCCTCGTCCAGCATCTTCCGGGCCGTATCGTTGATAAAGCTCGAAAGCTCCGTCAGGTCCTGTGCCTGCTGGAGCTGGGCCTCAATATACCGGGCACGGTTCTCCACCTGCTTGTCGAGAATGTCCACCGCGTTCTCATCCAGTCGGAGGGTGACGCCGCTGACCCCAATGGCCGAGGCCATCAGCATGACCATGATGACCAGCATGACCATCAGCGCCGCAAAGATGGTGACAAAGATGGTGTGTTCTTTTCCTTTTGCTTCATCTCGCATCAGAAGCTTCATGGTCTCTCCCTTCTTTCACTCGTCTTTGTGCCGTCTCAGCCCTCGTACTGGCGCAGGGCATCGCAGAGGCTCTGATACCATGCCTCGAAATACTCATCGGTCATAAACTCCGCCTCGGCGTCGGCCGCGCTCTCGCCTGCGGCGATGCGCGCGACGACGGTGGCACGGTCGACCTCCGCAAGGTCGCTCATGCTGTAGGTCAGGGTGTCGCGGGCCTTGGTGCCGCCCTCAAAGGCGCGGGGCGTGTACATCTCGCTGCTGTTCACGGTATCGACGGCCTGTGTCAGGATGTTCTCCATGTTTCCGGTCAGGATGAGGCCGCTGCTGCGGATGGCGTTCATCTCATTGGCGGCGTGGGTCACGGGCAGATAGCCGGAGCCTACCGCAAAGGCAATATTATTCTCCGGCTGGGTCAGCCACTTGAGGAAGACCACGCTGGCTGCCTCCTCGGCGTCGGTGGTCTTTGCCACGGCCATACCGGCCCCCTGCTGGACAGCGAATTTCTCACCGTCGGCAAAATGGGGCGCAGGCAGGACTTTCAGGGCGATGCTGTGGCTCTCGGTGTCGCTCAGCATTACCCGAGACGGAAAATAGGTGGCGCTGGAGCTGGAGCCGACGTAGGCCAGAATGTTGCCGATCTTAATATCGTCGCTGCGGAAGCGGCCACTGGCGGAGAACCAGCCCTTGACGTAGGGCACATAGTAGTTGTCCCACAGCCTGCGGGCGGTGGCCTCGGTCAGCTCCACGGTCATCCTGCCGCCCTTGACGTCGAAGAGGGTGTCTCCCAGCTCCTTTGCGCCGATGAGCATATAGTTTGCCATCGCGTCGCGGCCAAACAGGGCCTTGCCGTCGTCGGGCGTTTCGGTCTGGGCGTCCGTCCAGTTGTAATAGGCTTCGGCAGTCCCGACCAGCCCCTCGATGGTCTCAAGGTCGGCGTACTCTGCGCCGGTGGCATCGGCAAAGGTCTGCCAGTCGGTGTCGTTCAGGAACAAAAGCTCCACAGACTTTGCCACCGGGAATATTTTGATGCTGCCATCGTCGTTGAAGTCGCCCTCGGTCAGGTAGCTCCCGATGTAGGCCGCCCTCTCCTCGTCGGTGAAGTAGGGCGCAAGGTCCACCAGATCGCCCATCTGGTCCATCGTATAGGCGGTGTCCGCGTAGGCCATGAAGATGTTGGGCATCTCCTCTGCGCCCACCTTGCCCTGTGCCGAGGCCATCACCTGTGCCTCAAGGTCATTGACATTGCCCTGACTGCAGTTCTCCACGGTGATGTTCTGTTCCTTGCCGACAGTCGCATTGAACTCTTCGACCAATCTGTTGAAGCTTTCCAGCTGGTCGCCGTTGTAGTACGTCCAGACGGTCAGCTGCACCGGCTCGACATCTGCCGGTCCGCCGCTCTGCTCAGCCCCGCAGCCTGCGAGGCTGAGCACCAGCGCTGCAGCTGCTGCGAATGCTCCCAGTCGGTGCATCCAGTTTCGTTTCATCATCTTCGTTCTCTCCATCATGCAGCTGTATTTCTCTCCAAAGATACCTTTATCATACCATTACCCGGCAGAGCCTGTAAACATTTTTCGATAAAATCAGCAATATTACAACATCCCTCCCCCGCTTTCTTTTCCATAAAAAAGCAGGGCAGGCCCGCGCCGCCCAAAGCTACCAGCTTCTGGCAAAAGCGCAGGTCTGCCCTGCATTTGGTTCTTCTCTTACAGCTTGCTCAGCTGGGGACCCTGAGCGGTATCCTTGACGGCCCAGCCCATCTCGGTCAGCTGGGCGCGGATGGCGTCGGCGGAGGCCCAGTCCTTCGCCTTCTTGGCGGCGGCACGCTTCTCCACCAGCTCCGTCACTTCGGCGGGCACCTCGTCCTTCTTGCGGTTGTACATCAGGCCCAGCACGCCGGTGATCTCGTCGAAGGCGGCAGCGCCGGCCTCAAGAGCGGCCTTGCTGGAAGCGGCAGACAGGGTGTTGATGTCCTTCACGAGGTCGAAGACTGCGGCCAGTGCATCGGGGGTGTTCAGGTCGTCGTCCATCGCGGTGCAGAACTTGCGCTTGGCCTCCTCGGCCTTCTCCTTCAGGCTCTCGTCGGTGCCGAACTCGGCCTTGCTGAGGGCGAAGTCGAGGTTCTCGCGGCAGGTATAGAGGCGCTCGAGACTGTTCTTGCAGCTCTCGATGAGGTCCACCGTGTAGTTCAGCGGCATCCGGTAGCCGGCGGTCAGCATGAAGTAGCGGATCGGCTCGTAGCCGTAGAGGTTCGCCACATCGCGGACGGTGAAGAAGTTGTGCAGGCTCTTGGACATCTTCTGATTGTCCACGTTGATGAAGCCGTTGTGCATCCAGTAGCGGGCGAAGGTGCAGCCGTTGGCGCACTCGCTCTGGGCGATCTCATTCTCGTGGTGGGGGAAGATGAGGTCCTGACCGCCGCAGTGGAGGTCGATGGTCTTGCCCAGATGGGTGCGGCTCATGGCGCTGCACTCGATGTGCCAGCCCGGGCGGCCCATGCCGTAAGGGCTTTCCCATGCAGGCTCGCCGGGCTTTGCAGCCTTCCAGACCGCAAAGTCGGCGGGGTCTTCCTTCAGGTCGTCTTCCATCTGGCTGCGCAGCTCACGGTTGCCGCTCTCGAGGTCGTCCAGCTTGAGGTGGCTCAGCTTGCCGTACTCGGGGTCGCTCTTGACCCGGAAATAGACGTCGCCGTTCTTGGCAACGTAGGCGTGGCCGCTCTCGATGAGGTCCTTCACGATGTCCAAAATCTGCTGGATGTGCTCGGTGGCGCGGGGCTGGACGGTGGGCTTTTTGCAGTTGAGACCGGCGGCGTCCTTGAGGTACTCGGCCTCGAAGCGCTGGGCGACCTCCTTCATGGAGGTGCCCTCTTCCTGTCCCTTTTTGATGAGCTTATCGTCGATGTCGGTGATGTTGGAAACGTAGATGACCTTGTTGCCGCGGTACTCGAGGTAGCGGCGCAGGGTATCGAAGACGATGAGCGGGCGGGCGTTGCCGATGTGGATATAGTTGTAGACGGTGGGGCCGCAGACGTAGATGCGGTACTCGCCGGGCACCTGCGGCACGAACTCTTCCTTCTGGCGGGTCAGGGTGTTGAAGATCTGCATAGCTGAAATACTCCTTCTTGTGGGACAGGCCGGAGCCGCGATGCCCTCTTGCCTGAAAAAGCAAAAGCCTCCAACGCTGCGCCAAAAGGCACAGCATCGAAGGCGGTTCTTTCTCAAGATCGCGGTTCCACTCCGGTTTGTCGCTCAGGGCCGGTAACGGCGGCCATCCGCACTGCGATACTCAAATTTCCCGCAGCGTGCTGTCCGGGCGCACTTCACACAGCGGTCTGCAAACAGGCTTTCAGCCAACGGCCCGTTTTCTCTGCCCAGACGATGCGGCGCTACTCTGCCCGGATAAACGCATTTATCCTTTTACAGTTTTATTATAATAGCCGCCGGGGCGTAAGTCAAGCGTTTGACTCCCTCTCCCAGCTGTGCTACACTGGGCAAAAACACAGCCCGGAGGTTTTTTGTCATGCAGCTCCTCACCGAACGCCTTTTTCTCATCCCTCTGCGTCCGGACGGGATGCGCGCCCTTCTGGCCCGCACCACCGACCCGGAGCTTGTCCAGCCCTACACCGATATGCTGGATCTTTCACTGGCCCACCCCGACCAGTGGGTCTGGTACACCGCATGGGGCCTCTATCAGAACGACTCCGGCGACTGGGTGGGCGACCTCTGCTTCAAGGGCCTGCCCGAAAATGGCCATCCCGAGATCGGCTACGGCCTCCTGCCGGAGTACGAGCATCAGGGCTATGCCACCGAGGCCGTCCGCGCCGCCTGCCGCTGGGCCTTCGGCCAGCCCGGCGTCACCGCCGTCGAGGCCGAGACCGACCCCGGCAACACCGCCTCGCAGGCTGTCCTCCGCCGGGTGGGATTCGTGCCCACGGGAACGATGGGCGAGGAAGGGCCGAGGTTTATTCTGCGCAAAGACGAACTTTCCCTCTAAGCCTGCCTTATCGGGTGCTTTCCGGGTAGCGCCTCGGCTCGTCCGTCTCACCCAAAAGGTAATCCACGCTGACGCCGTAAAACCGCGCCAGCGACACCAACACCTCTGCCGTCAGCTGCTGGACACCTGTTTCGATATAGCTGTATTTGCGCTGGGTGATGCCGATGGCATCCGCGATCTGCTGCTGGGTGTAGTCGTGGTCCTCCCGTAGGTCTTTCAGTCTGTTCTGGTTCATCTTCATCCGTCTCGGCCTCCTGCTGGTAGGATAGCCTAGACGGATTTTATCTATTGATTTTTAGACGAATATTATCTATAATAAAATTATGCCGTATATTTTTCTTGCTGTGAGGTGTATTATCATGAAAAGAAGAACTTTCTTGCGTCTTTCCTCCGCCGCTCTTGCGTCGCTGGGGCTGTCGGCCTGTGGGGCGAAGTCGGCTACATCAGAAATAGCCGCTGCTGTTTCCAATAGCGTGCCCCTAGTTCCTTCTGTTGCAGACTCTATTTCAAGTGATAATAACGATGCCGATTTTGAAGACAATATTTCTTCTGGCATCGGCATGACACTGGAAACTGCCAAGGAATTCAGCAGTTATAGTAATCGCCCCTATTTTATTCATCGTACGAATGGCCTCTTCTATTCAGTCGCTATCACTATGGAAGCTGATTCTTCCTTTGTCGCTTTTTTGGATTACAATGCTCTGGCCAGATATTCCCAGTCCAATTCTTTAAATCTTCATCTCTTAGATGGTGATGAACTCGTCTATATTTCCTCTTCTGGCTCTATGCCAAATTCTGTGTCTTTTTCTCCTATTAATGAGATTGGCAATACCATTCCGTCCGTTCTCTGTGTTAACAAGCAAGGTATAACAAGTCTTGTAGGCCTCAAGCAATACAGATACCAAGCCGACATTTCACCTAACGAAGCATATGACGCGCCCCATCATGCAGGAAAAAATAATAATACTTACCAATATTATTATTGGACTACTTTTAACAGCTATGACTTAGCAAATGGCCCTGATAAAACGATGCTGTTTACCGACAAGCATCATGTCACACTAGACGGTGCTTCGATCGATGATACAATTACCAGTCTTATGGGATTTGACAATCTGCTTCAAATCGCATATCCTGCTGACTTTAGCACTGCAAAAGACGAGTATCTGCTTCGCGAATTTAATTTTGCATCTGATGAACCACTTGATTCCTCTCGCTTTTATCAATATGGACTGGAAAACCCTCATAAAGTCGAGTGGTATGAAGGCACGACATATCACGCTTTTAATCTGGAACCCTCCTGTGCATATTTTGTTTACGATTCATCCGACTCTGCCTCTTGTCCAATCTCTCTTACTCCGAACGGTTACGCAGTTGTGGATCTAACCTTCCTTGGAAACCAGTCGCAATCTTATATTCTTAACTGCAAAGAAATTCTAGGCACTCCCTGTCACGCCTATCTCTGCATCCAGTCTTAAATTTAATTTCCACCCCTTTACAACCCGTCAAACTTGTGCCATAATTTACTTTATTAAAGGGAAGCTGTCCCCGGCGCGGCATTTCGGCGGCGCAGGGCAGCAGAGAGGGGTAAACTGCCATGAGCAAGATCATCATTCCGGCAAACTACACGCCCGCGCTGAACCTGTATGACACCCAGCGCGCCATCGGCACGGTGAAGCGGCTGTTCGCCGACACCCTGTGCGCCACGCTGAACCTCTACCGCGTGTCGGCACCGCTCTTTGTCGAGGCCTCCACCGGCCTGAACGACGACCTGAACGGCGTCGAGCGGAAAGTCACCTTCGACACCAAGGACAGCGGCATCGAGGTTCAGGTGGTCCAGTCGCTGGCCAAGTGGAAGCGCAAAGCCCTGAAGGACTACGGCTTCCGGGTCGGCAAGGGCCTCTACTGCGACATGAACGCCATCCGCCGCGACGAGGACATGGACAACCTCCACTCCATTTATGTGGACCAGTGGGACTGGGAGAAGGTCATCCGCGAGGAGGACCGGAACGAGACGTACCTGAAGAACGTCGTGCGCTCCATCGTGTCGGCAGTCTGCGCCACCGAGATGAACCTGCACGCCATGTTCCCCCAGCTGCAGGACCTGCCGCTCCACACCCCCAACGTCACCTTCATCACCTCACAGGAGCTGGAGGATAAGTACCCCGACCTGACCCCGAAGGAGAGGGAGAACGCCTTTGTCAAGGAGAACGGCACCACCTTCCTGATGAAGATCGGTGCCCCCCTCAAGAGCGGCAAGCCCCACGATGGCCGTGCACCCGACTACGATGACTGGGATCTGAACGGCGACCTGCTGTTCTGGAACGAGCCGCTGCAGTGCAGCTATGAGCTGAGCAGCATGGGCATCCGCGTCAGCCCCGAGAGCATGGACCGCCAGCTCACCGCCGCAGGCTGCGACGACCGCCGCACGCTTCCCTTCCACAAGGCTGTGCTGAACGGCGAGCTGCCCTACACCATCGGCGGCGGCATCGGCCAGAGCCGTCTGTGTATGCTGTTGCTGGGCAGCGCCCACATCGGTGAGGTCCAGGCCAGCGTCTGGGACGCTGCCACCCGCGAGGCCTGCGAAAAGGCAGGGATCCCGCTGCTGTAAGGCTTTTGTGGCTGGAGAGGCCAAAAAGGCCGCTGTACCCGCAGACAAGGTACAGCGGCCTTTTCTTATGTCCGGAATTTCAAGCCCACTTTGCTCTTTTTTCCGTTGCCGCCCAGCCACCAGAGCAGGAAGGCATACAGAAGGTCTGTCCCAAGGATGATGGCGAACCATGTCAGCGTCTCCGGGATGGTCTGGTCATACACCCGCATAAAGGGATAGGGGCCGTCAATGGTCCCTGTAATATTCCCGTGCAGATCATACAGGCCGTATAGGACGGTCGGGACCAGCGCCCACCAGACCTGTCCCAGCGACAGGCGGGGCAGACGCTCGAAGAGCACCAGCGACAGGATCGCCAGCACCGGGTTGAGGAAGTGGTGGTAGAGCATCGAGTCGGTGAAGAGCATGATGTACCAGCCGTTGCCGTCCTCGTACATGGGGGCCAGAATGATGACCACCGTCAGGAAGGTCATGGCAAGGCAGCTGGTGGAGATGAATTTGAGCCGCTTGAGCCAGAGGGGCAGTTCCCGCCCGGTGAAGACGCAGCCCAGCTGCCACAGCCCCACCAGCAGGCAGACCGCGCCGTTGAAGATGTTGGACAGCTCGGTGTACATGGTGAACATGATGGTGCCGCCCAGCGCCCAGCTCATGGGGAGGGCAATGGTCTCGAAGTACACGATGAGGAAATTCAGTGCTGCCGAAGCCAGCTTCCGCCCGACGATGAGGATGTTTTTCAGCATCTTTCGCTCTCCTACCTGTAATTATTTGCTGCAATATCAAAGAAACGAGCGGTTTTTCCGCTCGTTTCTTTTTTACACCCGGTGAGGCGCTTATTTTGCCGTATTGATGAAGCTGCGGTTGTCCCACAGATACTTGATGCCGGAGATCGCGGTCACAGCGGCCACGCCCCAGCACAGCACAGAGGCCACATCGGCGCACTGCTGGCCCAGCACGTTTCCGGTCAGGGAGACCGTGAAGTAGTAGAAGAGGATGGTCAGCATCTGCAGCACGGTCTTCACCTTGCCCCACATATTGGCGGCGATGACCCGGCCATCCTTGGCACCGGCGGCCACCATGCGGAGGCCGGAGACAGCGAACTCGCGGGCCAGAATGATGCAGAGCACCACGGGGCTGCATACGCCGTCCCGCATCATGTAGATGAAGGCCACTGTGGTCAGCAGCTTGTCGGCCAGCGGGTCGGCGAACTTGCCGAAATCCGTGACCATGTTCCACTTGCGGGCCAGATGGCCGTCGAGGAAGTCGGTGAAGCTGGCCACGGCAAAGACCACACCGGCGATGAGGTAGTAGCGGGGGTTGTAGCTCGGCGTGATATACTGGCCGAGAGAGACGAAGATCATGAACACCGGCACCAGCAGAATACGGGTCAGGGTGAGCTTATTGGGCAGATTCATACAGAATTATCCTCCAATCTGTTATTTTACGACAGTACCATACAAATCGTAAAGGTCGCTGTCCTCCACCAGCACATCGTAGAACTCGCCGGGGTAGAGCGGCTCTTCGCTGGACACGCAGACATTGCCGTCCACTTCGGGGGCGTCGGCGGCGGTGCGGCAGAGGTAGAGGCCGCTCTCGTCATCCACGCCGTCGCAGAGGACGCGGACGGTCTGGCCCACCTTTGCGGCCTGCTTCTGGGCCATGATGCCGGTCTGGATCTGCATCACCAGCTCGGCGCGCCTGTCCTTGACCTCCTGCTCGATCTGACCGTCCATCTTGGCGGCGACGGTGTTCTCCTCGGCGGAGTAGGCAAAGCAGCCCAGACGGTCGAACTGCACCTCTTTCACAAAGCTGCACAAGTCCTCGAACTGCTCCTCTGTCTCGCCGGGGAAGCCCGCGATGAGGGTCGTGCGGAGGGTGATGTCCGGGATCTCACGGCGCAGCTTGCCGATGACCTCCAGCAGCTCGGCGCGGGTAGAGCGGCGGTTCATGTTCTTGAGGATGGTATCGTTGCAGTGCTGGATGGGCAGGTCGAGGTAGGGCAGGACCTTCTCGTTCCGCTTCATGGCAGCGATGAACTCGTCGGTGATGCGCTCAGGGTAGGCGTACATGATGCGGATCCACTGGATGCCGTCGATCCGGTTCAGCTTGTCCAGCAGCTCACAGATGCTGCCCGGCTTGCCCCAGTCCTCGCCGTAGGCGGTGGGGTCCTGTGCCACGATGATAAGCTCTTTGACGCCCTCACCGGCCAGCCAGCGGGCCTCTGCCACACAGTCGGCCATCTCGCGGCTGCGCAGCGGGCCGCGGATGCCGGGGATGGCGCAGTAGTGGCAGCGGTTGTTGCAGCCCTCGGCGATCTTTAAGTACGCATAGTGGGCGGGCGTGCCGATGACGCGCTTGCCGCCCAGCGGGAAGTCCTTTTTGAGGCCGTAGCTCTCCAGATGCTCCTCGCCGCTGAACAGGCGGGCCACGATGGAGTCGATAGCCTTATTGGAGGCGCAGCCGACCACGGCGTCCACCTCGGGGATCTCCTCCTCGATCTGGCTCCGGTAGCGCTCGGCCAGACATCCGGTGACGACCACCTTCAGGTTCGGGTTCACCTGCTTGTAGGAGCAGGCCTCGAGGATATTTTCAATGGCCTCGGTCTTGGCGCTCTCGATGAATCCGCAGGTGTTGACGAGGATGACGTCCGCCTCGCCGAGGTCGGCCACCGTCTCGTGGCCCGCAGACAACAGGATGTGGACCATAACGTCCAGATCGACCTGATTTTTCGGGCATCCAAGGGAAATACACGCAATTTTCATTCGGATAATACTCTCTTTCTCTCTTGAGGGTCTGTTATAACGACTTGATGTGGGGTTGTTTTTTCTTTAAGCTGGCTTGCGCGCTGGTGGCGCGGGGAATGTTTTTTCTTGCGGTCAAGTGGCTTGCGCTCCGCGCGGGCCAGAGGCAGGGAGGGGTGTTTCGATTCCCCCCTCCCTACCTCTGGACTCCACTCTCCCCGCA
>NZ_DAWCVJ010000017.1:0-36499 GCF_052358865.1 Faecalibacterium sp. | reverse complement strand
AGCATACAAAAACCTCCTTTGAATGGTGAAAAGAAATGGTAAAAACAGGGAACATTTGACTGCCCTGAATGTACCACATCTGCGGGGAAAAATCAATAAAACCTGCGCGAATCGCCCTGTTTCCTGCGTGAATGGAGAAGTTCGGACCGATTTTGGCTCTCCCAAGGGGAGAGGCTTTTGCATTCCGCAAAGCCTGCCCTCTTTATCTAAGGCTCTCCCTTTGGGAGAGCTGGCACCGAAGGTGACTGAGAGGGCAAGGACGCTGACGGAGAGGAACAGGCACAGCGATAGCATCGCTCTGTCAAAGAACCTGCTTATCGCTGCGTAGCGGCTCTCGGGAGACGGGCTTGCCCTCTCCGTCATCGCTTGCGCGATACCACCTCTCCCAAAGGGAGAGGCTTTTCTGCGCTTTTTTGTTCAAAAAACCGCCTAAAAATACATTTTATTGGACTTTTATTCTGCTATACTCCTGTCAGAACAAAAAGACACAGGAGGGAAGAGGAATGAAAGAGGTAGAGCTGCGATATGTAGGCGGTCATGTGGAGGTGTACACGGAGGCGGGGGCGTTCCTGTTCTCGGCGGACACCCTGCGGGAGGCGATGGAAGAGCTGGACGCCGCCTGACGCATTCCCGGGAATACCGGGCGGCGGGTTAGAGAGCACTAACGTAAAATCGAAGTAAAATCAAAGAAAAGAACAGCGCAAAAGAGGGCGGGAATTTTAAAATTCCAGTCAAAAAGGTGATTTTCCTGTAAAATAATGCTTGTTGAGCCGGGGGGTTCGATGATATAATAAAAAGGACGGCGTTTTGCATACGGAGAGCTGGGCGAAGCCGTCTTGTGCAATGGAGCAATAGGAAGATTTTAGGAGCATTGTTTTATGGACATTACACACATCACCTCTCTGCTGGGCGGTATTGCGCTGTTCCTGTATGGTATGTCGATCATGGGCGCCGGCCTTGAGAAGCTGGCCGGCGGCAAGATGCAGGGCGTATTACAGAAGCTGACCTCCTCCACCATCAAGGGCGTTATTTTCGGTACGCTCATCACCGGCGTGATCCAGTCGTCCGCCGGTACGGTCGTCATCTGTGTCGGCCTTGTCAACTCCGGCATCATGACCCTTACGCAGTCGGTAGGCGTTATCATGGGTGCAAACATTGGTACGACGGTCACGGGCCAGCTCATCCGCATGGCGGATATTTCGGGCGACAGCCTCATCCTGACCCTCATCCAGCCCAAGACGTTTGCGCCGGTGGTGGCGTTTATCGGCTGCATTTTTTATGTCTTCATCCGCAGCGCGAAAAAGAAGAACATCGGCCAGATCATGCTGGGCTTCGGCATCCTGTTCACCGGCATGAGCCTGATGGACACCGGCGTGTCCCCCCTGCGGGAGAGCGCCATGTTCCAGGAGCTGTTCGTCACCATGACCAACCCCATTCTCGGCGTTCTCGTGGGTGTGGTGGTCACGGTCATCATCCAGTCGTCCTCGGCGTCGGTGGGCATCCTGCAGGCTCTGTCCAGCACCGGCCTCGTCACCTTTAGTTCGGCCATCCCCATCGTGCTGGGTGCCCACATCGGCACCGCGTTCACCCCGCTGCTGACCATCGGCGGCTCCTCCAAGGACGGCAAGCGCGCCGCCCTCATCCACCTGTACTTCAACATCATCGGCAGCGTCATCCTGCTGGCGCTGGTCTATGCGCTCCAGTTCACCATCGGCATCCCCATGTGGGGCGATGTGATGAACAAGAGCAGCATCGCAAACATCCACACCATGACCAGCGTCATTGCGATGCTGTTCTTCCTGCCCTGCAGCGGTGTGCTGTCCAAGCTGGCCATGATGACCGTGCCCAGCAGCGCCGAGGAGGCGCAGGAGATGAGTATGCCTGTGCTGGATGAGCGTCTGTTCAAGAGCCCGGCCGTGGCTTTGCAGCAGGCCAAGAATGCCGTCGTCAAGATGTCCCGCCGTGCGGCCCGCAACGTCAGCCTTTCCACCCCGCTGCTGCTCAAGATGGACGAGGACGTGGTGAGCGCCATTGATGTCCGCGAGAACCTCATCGACCGGATGGAGGTCGAGATCTCCAACTACCTCATCAAGCTGGCCGATCAGGAGCTGGGCGACGCGGAGAGCCACGAGGTGACAGAGCTGCTCAACTTCGTCACCGAGTGTGAGCGCATCGGCGACTACGCCGTGAACATCAAGGAAAAGGCACAGGAACTGGCCGATAAGGAAGTTACCTTCAGCGAGATGGCCCAGCAGGAGCTGAAGCTTCTGGACAAGGCGCTGGAAAAGATCCTGACCCTTACGGCGGATGCATTCGAGGCGGACGATGGCCGGATGGCCAGTCAGGTGGAGCCGCTGGAGCAGGTCATCGACATCCTTGTGGAGAAGCTCCGCGCCCAGCACATCAAGCGCCTGAAAGACGGCATCTGCTCCATCGATACCGGCGTCGTCTTCCTCGATGTGCTGAACAACGCCGAGCGCATCTCCGACCACTGCTCCAATATTGCCGCTCGTCTGGTGGGCATGGAGGCAGGCGAGGACTACGACTCCCACACCCTCAAGAATATGATGCACCACAACCCCACCAAGGAATATATGCTCAACTACGAGCAGTGCCGCAAGGATTATCTCATCCCGCTGGAACAGCTCGAAGCCTGATGAAAGACGCAAAAAGCCTGACCGTCCGCAAGCGGTCAGGCTTTTTGCTTATCCGCCGAGGTCCTCCAGCTGCGCCCGCAGGGCGGTCTCCCCGGAGACGTAGAAGCCCTGCTTGAGCCGGATGGCGTCGGCCTCGGGCAGGAGGTTGACGTAGATGCCGGTGCGCAGGAGGCGCTTGTCGGGCAGGCCGTTCTCCGTGCAGGTGTAGACCACCACCCGTCCGCCCTCGTCGCAGAGGTAAAAATCCGTGCTGCCCTGCCCGGCGCGGCCCTGTGCGGCCAGTCCCGGCTCGGAGGCGGGCGTTTCTGTTCCGGAGTCGGCAGGGAAGGGAAGCTTGGGCAGGGCCATCCAGAACAGGCTGAACACGATGGTGAAGATGCAGACGGCATAAAAAACGCAGAGCCAGACCTTGCGCATGGCAGTGGACTCCTTTCGGGGCAGAATGATGTTTCAGACGGTAGTATGTGCAAAAAACAACAGCCTCAGACAGAGGTGCAGAATTTTCACACCCGGGTGCTGTACTTTGGCGGGGCAGATGTGCTATACTAATATCGTATCCGGTCGATTTGCCCCTTGCAGAAGAGGATGGCGAGGACTATAATGTATTATTATGGCTGCGGGTGGACTCGTCCGCAGCAGGATGAACAGCGAACAGCACCCTTCGGCGGTGCTTTGATGCGAAAATTGCGATAGGAGGGGATCCTTATCTCAAACAACGAAAGACGAAAGATCCGCAGCGACGGTGCTCTCCGGGAGAGACGCCCCGCCGAGGAGATGCCCCGCCGCAGCCGTGCGCCGCGGGAGCCGGAGGAAAAGAGCGGCCACCCCGTCCTGCGGTTTCTGGGTCGCACCCTCGTCACCCTCGTCTGTCTGGGCATCATGGCAGGCAGTCTGGCTGCGGTGGGCGCAGTCTACTATGTGGTGCAGGTCACGGCCAACGACGGCGACCTGCTGGACCTCGACAACATCGAGCTGAGCCAGTCGAGCCTTGTGGTGGCCACCGACCCGGACACCGGTGCACAGGTGGAGTACGCCACCCTGCGCTCCTCTAACAGCCACCGCGTCTGGGCCGACCTCGAGCAGATCCCGACCAACCTACAGTATGCATTCATCTGCACCGAGGATAAGGACTTCTACACCGAGCCGGGCGTCAACTTCAAGCGCACCATCGGCGCGATGATCAACGAGTATCTGCTGCCCATCTACAGCTCCAAGCAGGGCGCCTCCACGCTGGAGCAGCAGCTCATCAAGAACCTGACCAGCGACAAGAGCGCCAGCGGCATCGAGGGCGCACTGCGCAAGCTGCGCGAGATCTACCGCGCCCTCATCCTGAGCCGCAGCTATTCCAAGGAGACCATTCTGGAAGCGTATCTCAACACCATCAGCTTCACGGGCACCATTCAGGGCGTCCAGACGGCGGCCAACGAGTACTTCAACAAGGATGTCAGCCAGCTGACCCTCTGGGAGTGCGCGTCCATTGCTTCCATCACCAAGAATCCGACCAACTACAACCCCTACACCAACCCCGAAAACCTCATCCACCGCCGCAACTTCCTGCTCTACAATATGTGGCAGCAGGGCGTCATCTCGGAGGATGATTACCGCAACGCAGCGGCGCAGCCGCTGGTGCTGGCGGAGGAGGATGACAGCAAGAAGAGCAGCTCCACCACCTCCTACTTCACCGACGCCCTCTTCAACGAGGTGGTGAAGGACATCATGGCCAAGGAGGGCGTGGACGAGTCCACCGCCCAGAGTATGCTCTACACCGGCGGCTACACCATCGAGGCCACCGTGAACCCCAAGCTCCAGACCGCGATGGAGAATCTGATGCTCAACGCCGACGACGCCTACTTCCCGGCCGGCTGGCATGAGGAAGAAGTGACCAGCATCTCGGACGACGATGTGCAGGTGTACAACGAGGACGGCACCCCCAAGACCCGCACCGGCGAGGACGGCACGGTCTACTACTGCCGCAACGTCCGCACACAGGCCGCGATGGTCACGCTGGACTACGACGGCAATGTGCTGGCCATGGTGGGCGGTCTGGGCGAAAAGACCAAGAGCCTCTCTCTGAACCGCGCCTACGGCGTCACCCGGCAGACCGGCTCCACCATCAAGCCCATCGGTGCGTATGCGCTGGGCATCGAGTATGGTCTGGTCAACTGGTCCACCATGCTCAACAACTCGCCCCTCTACCTCAAGCAGGATATGGTCATCCGCGACGAGGACTACTGCCGGAAGAACGGCCTGATGGGCCTGACCGACAAGCAGCTGAAAGCCTACCCCAACGCATGGCGCAGCTGGCCCCGCAACTACGGCGGCAACTACGGCGACAATTCCGACCTGCCGCTCTGGAACGGCCTTGCCCGCTCGCTGAACACCATCGCCATCCGGGTGGGCGACCTCGTGGGCGCAAGCAACATCTTCAACTTCGTCTACAATACCTTGCAGCTCAATACGCTGGACCCGGTCAACGACGTGGGCCTTGCGCAGATGGTCATGGGCAGCCAGACCCACGGCGTCACCCCGATGGCGCTGGCGGCGGCGTTCCAGATCTTCTATGACGGCGAGTACACCACGCCCCATCTCTACACCCGCGTCCTCGACCGCGACGGCAACATCTATATGGAGAGCAACGACACCAGCTATCAGGCCCTGACCCCCCAGACGGCTTATGTCATGAACCGCCTGCTCAAGAACGTCCTGTTCTCCAGCGTCGGCACGGCCAGCGGCCGCTACCCCAACTCCAACGGTATGGAGGCCTTCGGTAAGACCGGTACGGCCAGCGACGAGAAGGACCTGTGGTTCGTGGGCGGCACGCCCTACTACGTCACCGCCGTGTGGTGGGGCTATGACGCGCCCTACGACATGACTAAGACCCTCGGCAAGCAGCAGGCTAAGACCCGCACCTGCGTCATGGCATGGAAGGCCCTGATGGAGCAGGTGCAGGCAGACCTGCCCTATAAGGCATTCCCGGCGGCAGACGGCGTCGTGGAGCGCAGCTACTGCACCCAGAGCGGACTGCTGGCCAGCGGCTCCTGCCCCAGCACCGCAGTGGGCTACTACCGCGCCGACGACCTGCCCGATGTCTGCAACTACTCCCACGGTCAGGCCGCTGTGTCCAGCGCCCCCCTCACGTCGGAGCCGGATACCACCAACCTCGACACCGACTGAGCAAAAAACTCATACTTTTACGGCATCGGGTAGCAATTCCGGTGCGCTGAGAGGGCACTTCACGGCACAAAACTGGATAATCTGACAAAATAGCATCCGACCCCTTGCAATGCGGGGAGTCGGATGCTATTATATTTTCTGCAAGAACACTTGTGTTTGTGAGGTGAACAAGTTGGAACGCCGTTTTTATCTGGTGGACGCGCAGGTGCTGCCGGAAGTCTTTCTCAAAGTCGTCCGAGCCAAGGAGCTTCTGGCCAGCGGGGAGGCGCGCAGCATCTCGGCTGCGACCCGCAGCGTGGACCTGTCGCGCAGCGCATTTTATAAATATAAGGACTGCATCTTCGACTCGGAGAATGGCCGCGAGGTCATCACCGTTATGGCGACCCTGCGGGACGAGACGGGCGCGCTGCAGAGCCTTCTGGCCGGCATCAGCGCCGCCGGTGCCAGCATCGTGACCATCAACCAGTCTACCCCGGAGAACGGTGCGGCGCTGGTGGCTGTCACCATCCGCACCGACACCATGCAGATGACCCCCGAGGAGCTGACCGAAAAGCTTTCGCGTCAGCGGATGGTCGTGGGCGTACACTGCGGATACAATCTGTGAGAGTATATTGATAGAAAACAGGAACGAGGGCTGTATCATGGCAAAAATCGCGATCTTGGGCTTTGGCACGGTGGGCAGCGGCGTGTACGAGGTGCTCTGCCGCAACGCCGCAGGCGTCTCCCGCCGCGCAGGCGAGCCGGTGGAGGTCAAGTACATCCTTGACCCCAAGGATTTCTCGGCTCATCCGGCTGCACAGCTGTTCATCAAGAACTTCGATACCATTCTGGAAGACCCGGAGGTGAAGGTCGTCGTCGAGACCATCGGCGGCACCCGCTTCGCCTACCCCTACGTCAAGGCCTGCCTCGAGAGCGGCCGGAGCGTCTGTACCTCCAACAAGGAGATGGTGGCTACCTACGGCGCAGAGCTGCTGGCTCTGGCCAAGGCCCACGGCTGCGCCTTCCTCTTCGAGGCCTCTGTGGGCGGCGGCACCCCCATCATCACCCCGATGCATCAGTGCCTCGCGGCCAATGTCATCACTGAGGTGGAGGGCATCGTCAACGGCACCACCAATTTCATGCTCACCAAGATGGTGCGGGAGAATCTGGGCTTCGACGAGGCACTGAAGATCGCGCAGGAGCTGGGTTACGCCGAGACGAAGGACCCCGGCGATGATGTGGACGGCCGCGACGCCTGCCGCAAGATCGCCATCCTGTCCTCGCTGGTCTGCGGCCATCAGATCTACCCCCAGAACATCCCCACCCGCGGCATCCGGGACATCACGGCGAGCGATGTGGCGGCAGCGGAAAAGCTGGGCTGCGTCATCAAGCTCATCGCGTGGATGAAGCGGGGCGAGGACGGCAGTGTGGCTGCGGGCGTCGAGCCCTGCCTCGTGCCGAAGGTGAACCAGCTGGCCGGCGTGGACGACGTCTTCAACGCCGTCCTCGTGAAGGGCGATATGCTGGGCGACGTGGTCTTTTACGGCAAGGGCGCAGGCAAGCTTCCCACCGCCAGCGCCGTGGTGGCTGACGTGGTGGACGCCCTCAAGAACGGCTCCAAGGTCCACGACAGCCTGTTCTGGCAGCCCGCCGAGCCGGTGGAAGGGATGCTCACCGACCCCGCGCCCGCCGCATACTATGTGCGTGTGGAGGGCATCGCCCCGGCCGTGGCCGAGGCCATCTATGGCAAGGGCCATGTGGTGGATGAGCACTTCGACGGCTGTGCCTACTTCGTGGACAGCGCCGACGGCAAGGCTCTGGCCGAAGCGGCCCGAAAGGTGGAGGCCGTGGGCGGCAGCGTGAAGCTGGTGCTCCGCCGTCTGCCCGAGGAAGTCTGAGCGGAAGAGGAGAGGGAACTGCTATGAAGATCAAAGTTTCCGTCCCGGCGACCAGCGCCAACATCGGCTCCGGCTTCGATGCACTGGGCCTCGCGGTGACGCTGTACAACACGGTGACATTTGAAGAGAGCGACCATCTGGACATCTCGGCGGCGGACGGCACCCGTATCCCCCGGGGCGAGAGCAATCTGGTCTATCGCTCGGCCAAGGGCCTGTTCGACAAGGTGGGCAAGACCATGCCGCCCCTCAAGCTCGTCCAGACCAACGCCATCCCCATGGCCCGGGGCCTCGGCTCGTCCTCGGCCTGCATCATCGCGGGCCTGCTGGGCGCGAACCGGATGCTGGGCGATGTGCTCAACACGCAGGAGCTGCTGACGCTGGCTACCTCCATCGAGGGCCACCCCGATAACGTGGCACCGGCTCTTCTGGGCGGCCTGACCAGCAGCGTCTTCGAGGACGGCGTGGTCTACTCCGTCAAGCGGGACGTGGACGAGAGCCTCTGCTTCGCGGCCATCGTGCCCGACTACAAGCTGCTGACCGAGGCCGCCCGTGCGGCCCTGCCGAAAGAGGTCACTCACAAGGATGCGGTGTATAACCTGTCCCGTGCAGCCCTCATCCCGGCGGCGTTCTGTGAGGGACGCCACGACCTGCTGGCCATCGCCACCGAAGATAAGCTCCACCAGCCCTACCGGATGCCCCTGATGCCCGGCTCGAAGGAGGTCTTCGACATGGCGCGGCTCTGCGGCGCAAAGGCGGTATACGTCTCGGGCGCGGGCAGCACCGTGATGGCGGTGGCAGAGAAGGCCAGCGCCGAAAAATTCTACTCCAAGCTGGAAAAAGGCCTCGAGCTGCTGGAGGGCTTGGACGGATGTGAAGCATTTACACTGCTGCGGCTGGATGCCGACAACACCGGTGCGACAGTGGAATGATAGACAGGGAGAGGAAGTGCAAGACCGCTTCCGCCCGGTGTACCCCTCAGACACTGAGGGAGCAAAAAGAGGAGAGTGACAAGATATGGCGTTGATCGTACAGAAGTTCGGCGGTTCTTCGGTGAAGGACCGGGACCGTATCTTCAACGTGGCCCGCATCGTGGCCAACACCCACAACGCGGGAAATGACGTGGTCGTGGTGGTGTCCGCACAGGGCGACACCACCGATGACCTTATCGCAAAGGCAGCAGAGATCACCCACAACCCTTCTGCCCGTGAGATGGATATGCTGCTGGCCGCAGGCGAAGAAATCAGCATCTCCCTGCTGGCCATGGCCCTGAACGAGCTGGGCTGCCACGCCACCAGCCTGACCGGCTGGCAGGCGGGTTTCCGCACCGACCGTGCCTACACCAAGGCCCGCATCACCAAGCTGGAGACCGAGCGCATCTCTTCGGAGCTGGAGCGCAACCGCGTCGTCGTCGTGGCAGGCTTCCAGGGACTGAACAAGCTGGACGACATCACCACGCTGGGCCGTGGCGGTTCGGACACCAGCGCCGTCGCCATCGCGGCAGCCCTGCACGCCGACCGCTGCCAGATCTTCACGGATGTGGAGGGCGTTTACACGGCTGACCCCCGCAAGGTGCGCAACACCCGCAAGCTGGACGAGATCACCTTCGACGAGATGCTGGAGCTGGCCTCTCTCGGTGCACAGGTGCTCAACAACCGCAGCGTGGAGCTGGCTAAGAAGTATAATGTGGAGCTGGAGGTCCTCTCCAGCCTGAACCCCGTGCCCGGCACGGTCGTCAAGGAGGTTGTAAAAGACGTGGAAGGTATGCTGATCAAGGGTGTCGCAAAGGACACCGATGTTGCTGTTATCACTATCCTGAATGTTCCCGATGAGCCGGGCACCAGCTTCAAGATCTTCGGCCTGCTGGCCCAGAAGAACATCAATGTGGACATCATCCTGCAGTCCACCGGCCGCGACGGCAAGAAGGACATCAGCTTCACCTGCTCGGAGAGCGAGGCGGAGACTGCAATGCGCGTTCTGCGCGAGGGCGCACACTTCGATCAGATCACCTGCGACGAGACCTGCGCCAAGGTGTCCATCGTGGGTGCCGGTATGCAGAGCCACAGCGGCGTGGCCTCCAAGATGTTCGAGGCCATGTCCAACAACAACATCAACATCAAGATGATCTCCACCAGCGAGATCAAGATCTCCTGCATCATCGACCGCGAGGACGCTGATAAGGCAGTCAGCGCCATCCACGATATGCTGTTCGAGTAAAAAAGGCTATAGAAGCCGCCGTGCCGTGCGCTCTGCGCCGGTGCGGCGGCTTTTTTGCGTACACAATTTTTTTACAGGGCCTGCCGTTTACACCCGGAGAAAAGGGGTGTATAATGTAATTATCTGCCTGCACCCCGGGCGAACGCCGAACAAGAGGAAGGAAGCTGCATCATGGAGCAAAATCGACCCGAACCCCGCCGCACGCTGCCGCCGGCCCAGCGCCGCCGGAGACACCGCATCCGCCTCGTGCGCAACTGGACGGTCTTTCTGCTCAGCTGCGGCGCGATGATGGCCGTGATGACCGGCGGCATCCTCTGGCTGCTGCCGAAGGCCTACGCCCTCATCGCGCCGCCGACGGCTTTCGAGGCCCGGGAGTATACGGGCGGCGCAGAGACAGACCTCTCCGATGCCCGTCTTGTACTGGTGAATGGGAACCTGCCCCTGACGGAAGAGCCGACGCCGGAGCTTGCCGTGGCCGACGAGGCCACCGGCGTTTCGCTGGAGGCCGAGGCCGCCGCAGCTTACCGCCAGATGGCCGAGGCCGCGCAGCAGGATGGGATCGAGCTGGTGCTGACGGCGGGCCATCAGGACGCCGCCGCCCGCCAGAGCGCCTATGAGGCCGCAGTCCAGAGCTACCGGGAGGCCGGAAGCAAGGAAGAGGACGCTGCCGCCAAGGCCGCCACCGTCCAGCCTGCGCCGGAGGCCAGCGAGTACGCCACCGGCTACGCCGCCGACATCCTCGTAGCGGACAGCCTTGAGGAGAACACCGGCTTCGCCGACACCCGCGCCTACGAGTGGCTGTCAGCCTATGCCGCCGAGTACGGCTTCATCCTGCGCTGGCCGCAGGAGCGTCAGGCCGCCACCGGCATGGTGTTCGAGCCGTGGCACTGGCGGTATGTGGGCAGGGACAACGCCCTCGCCATCCGTGCCTCGGGCCTCTCGCTGGAAGAGTATCTGGCGCTGGAACAAACGAAATAACACAAAAGGACGATAGAACATTGAAACGAACCCAGATCGCGCCCGGCGTCCATCTCTCGTATGACGCCGCGCAGAAATTCAACCGCTGCCGCATCAGCATCCACTTTGCGTTCCCGGCCCGCCGCGAAACGGCCACGGCCCACGCACTGCTGCCGCTGGTGATGGAGCGGGGCTATGCCGACTGCCCCGATATGACCCAGCTGACCAAGAAGCTGGCCCGCCTCTATGGTGCCGACCTGACGGTGGACGCCCGCCCGATGGGATGCAGCCACAACCTCTGCGTCAGCATCACCGGCATCAAGGACCAGTTCGCGCTGGAAGGGGAGAAGCTGACGCAGGAGTACGCCGCACTGGCGCTGGGCACAGCCTTCCACCCCTATTTCGTGGGCGGAACCTTCGACCCTGAGGCCGTGGGCATCGAGAAACAGATGCTGAAAAAGGCGCTGGAAGACGAAGTGAACGACAAGCGGCTCTACTGCCAGCGGCAGGCCAACCGGGAATTTTTCGGCGACAGCCCCGCCGGTGTCCGGCAGGAGGGCTATCTGGAAGAGGTAGACAGCCTGACGCCCGGGATGCTGACCGAGGCTTATGACGAGATGCTCCGGACGGCGAACATCGAGCTGATCGTGCTGGGCTGTGACGAGGCCAGCACCGCCGCTGTGCAGGACGCCCTGCTGGCCGAGCTTTCGGCCATCGACCGCGTCCCGCTGCCCCGGGCGGAGAACATCGCCATGTCCCGGCGGGAGCCTGTGCGCCGGGTGGAGCACTTCGACACCACGCAGGCCAAGCTCTGTATGCTCTTCACGCTGGGCCAGCCCATGCAGCCCGGCCAGCTGGCTGCAGTCCGGCTGGCGATGGCTCTCTACGGCGGCAGCGTCACCAGCCGCCTCTTCCTGAACGTCCGGGAGCGGGATCATCTGTGCTATTACTGCTCGTCCTCTTTCCAGAGCTTTACGGGCAGCATGGCCGTCAACAGCGGCGTCGAGCACGCGGATGCGGCCCGGGCCGAGGCAGCCGTGCTCAAAGAGCTGAAAGACCTCTGCGACGGCCCCATCACCGACGAGGAGCTGGAAGACTGCCGCCGGGGCCTGCTGGCCGGGATGAACGGCCTCGAAGATACGCTGGGCGGCATCGAGACGTGGTACTATATGGAGGTGCTGCGGGGCGGCCCGGTGCAGACGCCGGACGACGCCCGCTGCGCCCTGCTGGCCGTGACCAAGGAAGAGGTGCGGGACATCCTCCGGCAGTTCACCCTGTCGGTGAGCTGCCTGCTGACGAGAGAGGAGGGAGACGAGAATGGCTGAGAACACCCGGAGCGTGCTGGAACGCACCGCCGCAGACCAGTGGCAGACCCTGCCCTCGGGGCTGACTGTCCTCGTCCGCCCCATGCCGGGCTACTCCGGCACCCATGTCATCTATGCAACCCGCTTCGGCTCCATCGACCGGGATTTCCGGCTGGGGGAGCGGGAGGTACATCTGCCCGCCGGCGTGGCCCATTTCCTCGAGCACAAGATGTTTGAGGATGAGGACGGCGACGCCTTTGCAAAGTTTGCCAAGACCGGTGCCAACGCCAATGCCTTCACCGCCTTCGACCGCACCTGCTATCTCTTTACGGCCACAGAACAGCTGGACGAGAGCCTCGACGTGCTGCTGGGCATGGTGGGACGCCCCTACTTTACCGAGCAGACCATCGCCAAGGAGCAGGGCATCATCGGGCAGGAGATCAAAATGTACGATGACAGCCCTGACTGGCGGCTCATCACTGGCCTGTGCGAGTGCCTGTACCACAGCCACCCCATCCGCAGCGACATTGCGGGCACGGTGGAGAGCATTGCCGAGATAACCCCCGGGATGCTCTACGACTGCTGCAGGGCTTTCTATGCCCCGGGCAATATGGTGCTGGCCGCAGCGGGCAACACCAGCATGGAGCAGATCCTCGCGGCCTGTGCCCGCCACGGCCTGATGGACGAGCGCCCGGCGGAAAAGGTGGAGCGGCTGCTCCGCCCCGAACCCATGACGCTGGCGGCGGCGGAAAAGACCATCGCCATGCCCATCGCCAAACCCTGCTTCGGTCTGGGCTTCAAGGAAGAGCCGCTGCCCTTCGGCGACCTGCGCAGCGAGATGCTGTACGAGCTTATCCTCTGCTGCATCTGCGGCGGGATGTCGCCGCTCTACCGCCGCCTCTACGACGAGGGCCTGACCAACCCGGGCTTCGGCGGCGAGGTGCTGCGGGTGGAGGGGTGCTGCTGCATCCTCTTCACCGGCGAGAGTGACGCCCCCGACACCGTCCGCCAGCTTCTGCTGGACGAGATCGAGCGGGTGCGGCGCGAGGGGGTTGACCGGGAAATCTTCACCCTCTGCAAGAACGAAAAATACGGCCAGCTCATCGAAAATCTGGAAAATGTCGAGGATTCAGCCAGCCAGATGGCGGATTTCGCGCTGGCAGGCCAGACTGTGGCCCAGCAGATTACCATGCTGGCGGGCCTGACGGCAGAGGATGCCGACGCGGCCCTGCAGCACATCCTCCGCCCGGAGCGGATGGCCATGATGCGCATCGAGCCGGACGGCACGGTCGGCGATGAGGAAGAAGAGGAGACAGAAGAATGACGAATCTGGTACAGTTCCCGGGCCTTGGCCTCAGCTTTGAGCTGGACCGTGTGGCCTTCAGCATCGGCGGGGCCGATATTTATTGGTACGGCGTCTGCATCGCTTTCGGCCTCTGCCTTGCGCTGGTGTTCGCGTTCCGCCGCTGCACCGAGTTCGGCATCGACGCCGACGCGATGGTGGACGTCATCCTCGTCGGCGTGGTGTTGGGCATCGCCAGCGCCCGCCTGTATTATGTGGCGATGGCACCTTATAATTATGATACCATCTGGGATGTGCTGGCTGTCCGGGATGGTGGTCTGGCCATCTACGGCGGCATCATCGGTGCTTTCGTGTTCGGTGGTCTGGCCTGCAAGTGGCGGGGCGTGCCGGTGCTGCCCATGTTCGACCTCGCCGGCATGGGCTTCCTCATCGGACAGGGCTGCGGCCGCTGGGGCAACTTCTTCAATCAGGAGGCCTTCGGTTGCAACACCACCCTGCCGTGGGGAATGTTCAGCGAGGCGACAGAGGAATACCTGATGGGCAGCACCGTCACGGTGCCCAAGGGCGTCACCATCGACCCCACGATGCCCGTCCACCCCACCTTCCTCTACGAGAGCATCTGGTGCTTCGTGGGTCTGGCCCTGCTGACGGCGTACATCAAGAAGCGGAAGTTCAACGGCGACATCGCCCTGCGCTATCTCATCTGGTACGGCGCAGGCCGCTTCTGGATCGAGGGACTCCGCACCGACAGCCTGCTGCTGGTGCCGTCGCTGGGCCTGCGTGCCTCCCAGCTGGTGGCGGCAGCGGCCGTCGTGGGCGGCGTGGCGCTGGAGATCTTCCTGACCCGGAAGTATAAAGGCAAGCCGCTCATGGTGACGTTGGCCCTGACGGCGGAGAACCGCACCCTTCTGGCGAAGGCGCACAAAGCGCAGCCGGAGCTTGTCCTTGAGCAGGAGCAGCTGGTGGCGTCCAGCCCCCGCAAGCTTTTCATCGAGCGCACCAACGCATATAACGAGCGGGTGAAGCAGATGCTGAAGGAGAAGCTGGCGGAGAAAAACTGAAAATATTTCCGCAAAAGCGGGATTTTCCTCTTGAAATCCGCACGCTTTTTTGCTATACTATTCTAGCCGCTTGGTGTGGGCGCCTCAAATGGCCCCTGTGAGGGCCTGCCTTTACGACCAGCGAGTACAACGAAAAGGAATGAACAAAATGTACGCAATCATTGTTACCGGCGGTAAGCAGTACCGCGTGGAGCAGGGCGACATCGTCTACATCGAGAAGCTGGACGTTGAGGCCGACTCCGAAGTGAAGTTTGATCAGGTTCTCGCTATCGGCGAGGAGGGTTCGGTCAAGGTTGGCGCTCCTGTTGTTGAGGGCGCTTCCGTTTCTGCTAAGGTCATCAAGAATGGCAAGGGCAAGAAGCTGAACATCATCACCTATCGCGCAAAGAAGCACAGTGCTCGCCGCATGGGCCATCGTCAGCCCTTCACCAAGGTTGAGATCACTGCGATCAACGGCTAAGTAGGAGGTATATTACAATGGCACATAAAAAGGGCGTAGGCAGCACCAAGAATGGCCGTGATTCTGCGGCTCAGCGTCTGGGCACCAAGCGTGCAGATGGTCAGTTCGTTCTGGCCGGCAACATCCTCGTTCGCCAGCGCGGCACTCACATCCAGCCGGGTGAGAATGTCGGCAAGGGCAGCGATGATACCCTGTTTGCTCTGGTCGATGGCACCGTTCGTTTCGAGCGCGTGGGCAAGAGCGGCAAGAAGTGCAGCGTCAAGCAGTAACTTCTTCCTAAAATCTGCAACACAGAGAGCCGGACCCTCGTGGCCCGGCTCTTTTTGATGAATTTCTTCTTCCTTGATCTGGCTCCCCTCGCTGGGGGAGCTGGCCGCGCCAAAGCGCGGACTGAGAGGTTATTTTCCAATAAAAGCGCAAAGAATAAGCGCTGAGAAGAATCTTTTCTGAGAACAGGAGGGCCTGTATGGCAGCACAAACCAATTTTATCGACATCGCCACCATCTGGCTCCATGCGGGCAAGGGCGGCGACGGCGCTGTGAGTTTCCATCGTGAAAAGTTCGTGGCCGCTGGCGGCCCGGACGGCGGCGACGGCGGACGGGGCGGCGACATCATCTTCGTCGTGGACGACCACCTCACCACCCTGATGGACTTCCGCTACAAGCGCAAGTACACCGCTGACGAGGGCGGCAAGGGCGGCGCGAGCCTCTGCCACGGCAAGAACGCCGAGAACCTTGTCATCAAGGTGCCGCTGGGCACCGTCATCAAGGACGCCGAGAGCGGCCTTGTCATCGCCGATCTGTCCGACCACACCCCCGTGACCGTGGCCAAGGGAGGCCGGGGCGGCTATGGCAATGCCCATTTCGCCACCCCCACCCGCCAGATCCCCAAGTTCGCAAAGCCCGGTATGCCCGGCGAGGACATTCAGGTGACGCTGGAGCTGAAGCTGATCGCAGATGTGGGCCTCATCGGCTTCCCCAATGTGGGCAAGTCCACCCTCATCTCCACCATCAGCGCCGCCAAGCCGAAGATCGCCAACTACCACTTCACCACGCTGGTGCCCACGCTGGGCGTCGTGTCGGTGGGGGAGGGCGCAAGCTTTGTCTGCGCCGACATCCCCGGCCTCATTGAGGGTGCCAGCGAGGGCATCGGTCTGGGCCATGACTTCCTCCGCCATGTGGAGCGCTGCCGCCTGCTGCTCCATGTCGTGGATGTCTCCGGCAGCGAGTGCCGTGACCCCATCGAGGACTTTGAGAAGATCAACGAGGAGCTGGCAAAGTTCAGCCCTGCGCTGGCCGAGCGTCCCCAGATCGTGGTGGGCAACAAGTGTGACCTCGCCACCGAGGAACAGATCGACACCTTCCGCAGGTATGTGGAGGAGAAGGGCCTGACCTTCGTGCCCATCTCCGCCGCCACCATGCAGGGCGTGAGGGAGCTTCCGGGTCTGGTCTACAACCGCCTGAAGGACATCCCTGCCATCCCCGTGTTCACCCCCGAGTACAAGAAGCCGGAGGCAAAGGCTGGCAGCCGCGAGTTTACCATCAAGCGGATGGAGGCTCATGTCTGGAGCGTGGATGCGCCGTGGCTGGAGTATATCCTTGCCGGCAGCAATGTGGACGACTACGAGAGCCTGCAGTATTTCCAGCGTCAGCTGGGCGAGAGCGGCATTCTGGACGCTCTGGTCCAGAAGGGCGTGCAGGAGAACGACACCATCCTCATCGGCGAGTATCAGTTCGATTATATCTTCTAAGAGGTATCCTATGAACGAACCCGAAAAGATCGACCCCCGGGAGCTGAGTCCGCTGGCGCTGGCCTTTGTGGGCGACAGTGTGCTGGAGCTTCTGGTGCGGCAGCGGCTGGTGGAGCACCACCGGCTGTCGGCGGGAAAGCTCAACGCCGAAAAGGTCAAGTACGTCTCGGCCCGGGCGCAGTTCCGGGAGGAGCAGCTGTTGGAGCCGCTCTTCACAGAGGACGAGCTTGCCGTCTTCAAGCGGGGCCGCAACGCCAGCAAGGCCAGCGTCGCCAAGCACGCCTCCCCGGAGGAATATCGTGCCTCTACCGGCTTCGAGTGCCTGCTGGGCTGGCTGTATCTGAACGGCCAGCTGGGCCGGGTACAGGAGCTGTTCGAGACGCTGTGGCAGTCCTTCGACCCCAACGAGAAGTAAGAAAAAACGCGAAAGCCCACTGCTTTCTGCACTGGGGAACAGTGCAAGGAGAGCAGTGGGCTTTTTGGGGTCACTCCGCCTTATCGGCTGTTGCGGGCGGAGTTGTGGGCCGAGTTCTTGCCGCCCTCATCGTCGGCACCCTTGGTGTACTGGTTGGGGTGCTTGTGCTCGTTGGTGGCAGAGTTCTGGCTGGAATTGGTGGTGCGGCTGTTCGTCTGATTGGTGGTGCGGTTCTGGTTCTTGCAGTTGGTGCTGCGGTTCTCGCTGCGATTTTCCATCGTATCGTCGCTCCTTTCGATTTCGGGAGGCGCTTTGCGCTCCCTGCCCATAGTTTGACCGGCTGCGGCGGCTTTATGCACCGCAGCCCGAAGGAGGTTTTGCAAAAATGCCTGCCGAATATTTTGAAGCCCGGGAACGCGCCCTGCTGGGCGAACGGTACGAGCGGCTCTACGCCGCCCCGCAGGAGACGTCGGCCCGGGGCGTGACCGTCTCCGCACTCCGCACGACCCCGGAGGAGTTTGCGGCCCGGGCAGACTTCCCGCTCCGGCCCTCGCCCTTCTGCAAGGCGGCGTTCGTGGTGGAGTGTCCCGACTTCAAGCCGGGACGCCACCCCTATCATCACGCAGGCGTCTTTTACTCGCAGGAGCCGTCGGCCTCGTCCGCCGCGCCGCTGCTGGGCGTCCGGCCCGGGATGCGGGTGCTGGACCTGTGCGCCGCCCCCGGCGGCAAGAGCAGCCAGCTCGCCGCCGCCCTGCGGGGGCAGGGGCTTCTGGTCAGCAACGAATACGTCGCGGCCCGGGCGGAGATCCTGAAGAGCAACCTCGAGCGGATGGGTGTGCCCAATGCTGTAGTGCTCAACGAGACGCCCGCCCGCATCGCGGCGGCTCTGCCGGAGTTTTTTGACCGGGTGCTGGTGGACGCGCCCTGCTCCGGCGAGGGAATGTTCCGCAAAGAGCCTGCCGCGCTGGCCCAGCACTGTGAGGCGCTGGTGAAGCAGTGCGCGGAGCTTGGCGCAGACATCCTCGACAGCGCCGCCGCGGCCCTTGCGCCGGGCGGGGAGCTGGTCTACTCCACCTGCACCTTCGCACCCGAGGAGGATGAGGGGCAGGTGGCAGCGTTCTTACAGCGCCACCCGGAGTTCGCGCTGGCCGATGTGCTGGGCCATGTGGACTACACCTTCGGCAGCGAGGGCGAGGCCAACCGCACCGGCGGACTGCCGCTGGACGTGAGCAAGGTGCGCCGTATCTGGCCCTGTCAGGGCGGCGAGGGCCACTTCATGGCCCGGCTGGTCAAGGCGGGCACGCCCCGCGCCCTGCCTGCCCCCGGCGGGTACACGCCGGAAGAGCAGCTCTGGCTGGCCGCTGCCGCCGAGGCGGGCCGAAAGGCCAAGGGCGGCAAGCCCCAGAAAGGCGGCCGGCCTGCCGATGCCCGCAGCGCACGGCGGGAGAACAGCCGCGCCTGCCGGGAGGCCGCACAGGGCCGCAGCGTCCGCAGCCGGGACGGCGGGGCAGGGGAGGCAACGCCCGCCCAGAGCCTCGTCGCGTGGCGGGAGTTCGCGGAGGAATATTTCCCGGAGCTGGCCGGGCGTCCCGCCGTGGTGCATGGCGGAGGCGTCCTGCTTCCGGCGGCTTTCCCCCAGACGAATCTCCACGTCCTGCGGGCGGGCGTCTTTGTGGGCAGCGTGCAGAAGGGCCGCTTCGTGCCGGAGCACCATCTGTTCACGGCCTTCGGCGCGCTCTGCAAGAACCGCGAGGAGCTGACCCTCGCCGACCCGCGGACCGTGGAATACCTCTCCGGCCGGGAGGCCGAAGCCCGCACCGCCGCCGACGGCTGGTGCTGCGTGACGGTGGACGGCTGGCCGCTGGGCGGCGGAAAAGTGTCCGGCGGCAGGGTCAAAAACCACTACCCCAAGGCGCTCCGGCTGCTGTAAAACGCAGTTTTTGGCAGAATAGGCCCGAAAACCAGCAGCACAAGGCTTGAACGCCGATGGCTGTTGTGATAGAATAATAGAGTTAGATTTTGTGTGCTGCCACAATGCGGGCGACCACAGCCCGTCTGCCCGCAGGCGGAGATCACTGATAAAATACAGGAGGCTCTTTCCCATGTCTGGACATAGCAAATGGAACAACATCAAGCGCAAGAAGGAAAAGACCGACGGCGCAAAGGCAAAGGTCTTTACCAAGATCGGCCGCGAGATCAGCGTCGCCGTCCGCACCGGCGGCCCCAACCCCGCTTCCAACAGCAAGCTGGCAGACCTGATCGCCAAGGCAAAGCGTATGAGCGTGCCGAACGATAACATCCAGCGCATCATCAAGAAGGCCGAGGGCGGCGATAAGACCGAGTACGAGGCAATCACCTACGAGGGCTACGGCCCCGGCGGCGTCGCTGTCATGGTGGAGACCCTGACCGACAACCGCAACCGTACCGCTGCCGACCTGCGCCACTACTTCGACAAGAACGGCGGCAATCTGGGCGCTATGGGCTGCGTGGGCTTCCTGTTCAGCCAGAAGGGCGTCATCGACATCTCTCTGGAGGACAAGGACGCCGACGAGGCCATGATGGACGCTCTGGATGCCGGTGCAGAGGACTTCGACGCAGGCGAAGAGGCTGCGGAGATCACCACCGACCCCGAGAACTACTCCGCTGTCGTCAAGGCTCTGGAGGAGAAGGGCTACGAGATCCTCTCCGACGATCTGGCCATGGTCCCCATGACCACCACCCGCCTGACCGACCCCGACCAGCTCAAGCTGATGGGCAAGCTGCTGGATGCCCTCGAGGACAACGACGACGTCCAGAACGTCTGGCACAGCCTCGAGAACGAAGAGGATCTGCCGGAATAAACTTCCGCAGGCCGGAGGAATGCTGATTTGAAGCCGTTTTTTGTACTGCAAAGCACAGAGAGCGGCTTTTTGGCTTACGAAGGCCAAAAATCGGGAGCAGTCAAATATAGCAGTTTGCGTATTTAATGCACAAGCAACATCCGCAAACTGCATATCGCAAATATGCTATTTTGATAGGCACTATTTTTGAAAATTGCGATAAAAAATGCCGTAGAGAAGCATTTCCGCGGAATTGCCTGTTGCATCCTAGATTTTTCTATGCTAGAATGTGAGAAAGTGAGGAAGAGAAATCCATAAAAATGCGGAAAGGCGGTGATGCGGTATGGAGACGGGAGAACTGATCGAGCTGCACGCCCATATCCTTCCGCAGATGGACGACGGAAGCGAGAGCGTGGAGACGTCGCTGGCGATGCTTCAGGCGCTGGCCGGGATGGGGGTCGGGACGGTCTGTGCGACCTCCCACTACTACGCCCGGGAGAACAGCGTCACCATGTATCTGGCGCGGCGGGCAGCGGCCCTGAACGCGCTGCACAGCGCTATCCCAGCGGGGAGCAGCCTGCCCCGCATCCTTCCGGCGGCGGAAGCAGCCTATTTCCGGGGGATGGAAGAACATCACCCGGAGCGGCTCTGCATCGAGAACACCCGCACCCTGATGCTGGAGATGCCCTTTTCGGAGTGGACCGACCAGCAGGTGGAGACGGTGGCGGTGCTGTCGCTGGATCTACATTTCAATGTCGTCCTCGTCCATCCCGAGCGGTTCTGCTTCAGCTCGAGCAACCGCCGTCGGCTGGAAGAGCTGGCCAAGCTGCCGCTGGCCCTTCAGGTGAACGCGGATACCCTGCTCCGCTGGGGGACTCGTCGGCAGGGGCTTGAGCTTCTGGAACTGACGGCGACGCCGCTGCTGGGCAGCGACTGCCACGACATGACCAAAAGACCGCCAAATCTGAAAGGGGGAAGAGAGATGGTGCGGCGCAAGCTGGGCGAAGCGTTTCTTGCACAGATGGATGAGAACGCCCGTCGGCTGACGGCACCGACTCTCGCGCAAGTGTGAGGTTCCGAGAGGAAAAACGACTCCGCCGGAAGGACGCCCTCAAGGCGGGCGTGGCGGCGGCCGTGGCGCTGGCACTGCTGGCCGGCGGCGCAGCGGCCCTCCATTTCTGGGAGAACGACCGCTATGCGACCGGCTCCGACGAGGTGGGCAGCGCCGTCATCGCGGCCCCGGAGGAGCAGAAGGAGATCACCTACGACGGCAGCACCTACCGTCAGCGCTCCGGCCTTGAGACGTACCTGATCATGGGCATCGACGTCAAGGGCAAGGCCGTGGCCGTGGACAGCTACGAGGGCGGCGGACAGGCCGACGTCCAGATGGTGCTGGTGGTGGACGACGCCAACAAGACGTGGCAGGTGCTGCAGATCAACCGCGATACCATCACGAAGGTGCCGGTACTGGATGTTCTGGGCGGGGTGGCGGCGTATGCCGACGAGCAGATCGCGCTGGCCCATTATTACGGCAATGGCCGGGAGAACAGCTGCGAGAACACCGCGCTTGCCGTCTCGATGCTGCTGGACGACCAGCCCATCGACGGATATTTTGCATTGAACATGGACGCCGTGGGCATCGTCACCGACCTTGTGGGGGGCGTGACCCTGACCGTCACCTCGGATTTCTCTGAGATCGACCCCACGCTGGTGCAGGGCGAAGAGGTGACGCTGGACGGCGAGAAGGCGCTGACCTATGTGCGCAGCCGCCACCACATCGACGACCAGACCAACATCGCCCGCATGGCCCGTCAGCGGCAGTTCCTCGCCGCGCTGGAAGAAAAGCTCCGGCAGCAGGACAGCCAGTTCGCAGCCGAAGCCTATACGGCGCTGGAGGACTACATGGTGACGGACATCGCCAGCGGCACGGCTGCAAAGATCGGCGAAAAGCTCAAGCAGTACAAACAGCTCGACACCCTGACCATCGACGGCGAGAACGTCATCGAGAACGGCTACTGGGCCTACCATCTGGACGAGTCCAGCCGGGAGGCGACCGTCTTACAGCTGTTTTATGAAAAAGTACGATAAGGGAATAGGAAACTGGAAAGGTAGGATCAATCAGTGGGCAAGGAACAACAGGCACTCAATCCGGCGGCCATCAACGGCGCAGAGACAGAAGAAGAGATCGATCTCGTAGAGGTATTCTACCTGCTGTGGGGGCACATCCTGCAGATCATCGCCTGCTTTCTGGCGGGCGCACTGCTGGCGTTCGGCTTTACGTATTTCTTCGTGACGCCGATGTATCAGGCCTCGGCCAGCATCTACATCGTGTCTGCCTCCAACAACTCCATCGTCAACCTGACCGACCTGCAGATCGGCTCTCAGCTGACGGCGGACTATCAGGAGCTGATGCTCAGCCGTCCGCTGCTGCAGGATGTCATCAAAAATCTGGATCTCGACACCAACTACCGCAGCCTTGCAGGGCAGGTCAGCATCACCAACACCAATGACACCCGCATCCTCAAAGTGACCGTCACCGACAGCGACCCCGAGCGGGCGGCAGACATCGCCAACGAGCTGATCAAGCAGGCCCGCATCTACCTGCCCGAGATCATGGAGACGGAGACGCCCAACGTGGTGGAGGACGCTGTGGTGCCCACCCAGAAGTCCAGCCCCAGCTACGCCAAGAATACGGTGCTGGGCGCACTGCTGGGCGCTGTGCTCTGCTGCGGCGTGCTGCTGGTGCAGTACCTGATGAAGGACAGCTTCGATACGCCGGACGATGTGGCCAAGTATCTGGGCGTCCAGCCGCTGGCTACCATCCCGGAGGTCGATCTGGGCAGCTTCAACCACAATGACACCAAGAAGAAGAGCGCCTTCCGCTGGAACGACGTGATGAGCAGATAAGAGGGGGAGAACGACCATGAATAAGCTTCAAATCGGCAAGATGCCGCAGCTCCCCTTCGAGGTGAGCGAGGCCATTAACCAGCTGCGCATCAATCTGAGCTTCTGCGGCAGCGATGTCAAGACCATCATGATCACCAGCAGCACGCCCAACGAGGGCAAGAGCTTCGTGACCATGCAGCTGTGGCGGATGATCGCCGAGCTGGGCACGTCCGCCGTCCTCATCGACTGCGATTTCCGCAAGTCGGAGATGCGCAGCAAGTACGGGATGTCCACCTCCGGCCAGCTCATCGGCGGCGTCCATTATCTGGCGGGCAAAGCCGAGCTGGATGACGCCATCTATGAGACCAACGTCCCCAACGGGTATATCATCCCGGTGGCAAAGACCGTGACCAACCCCGCTATCCTGCTGGAAAGCGAGCGCTTTGCGCAGATGATCGAGCATTGCCGCCAGCGTTTCGGTGTCGTGCTCATCGACACGCCGCCCCTCGGCAGCGTGGCCGATGCCCTGAACATCGCCACCCACTGCGACGGCACCGTTCTGGTGGTGCGCGGCGGTGAGACGCCCCGCAAGGTCGTGGGCGATTCGGTTCAGCAGCTCAAGCGCACCGGAGTGCCGCTTCTGGGCGTCGTGCTGAGCCGTGCAGAAATGAATAGTAAGTCGAGCCTGTATTATAAACGCTACTACAAGTCCGGCTACTATTATAAAGGATACGGCAGCGAGAGATCGCAGCCTGTCCAGAAATAAATATGGAGGTAATCGTTATGAAAAAGAAATTCGTAGTAGCAGTCGCCGCTGTGGTGATGGCCGCTGTCATGAGTGTTTCTGCTTTCGCAGCCGACGGCGTGATGGCACCCAGCATCACCGGCGACGCCACCGGCCCTGCCAGCGAAATTTTTGTTCCTCAGTCTAACGCTGAGGCCAGCGCAACGGCCAACGCTGCTTATAATACCCTCGCTTCTACCGAGGGCAGCGTTGCCGATAAGCTGACTGCCCTTGCAGGCAGCAAGGCTACGACTGACGCAGCCGCCGCAGCAGGCGTCAAGTCTGCAAATGACCTGTCCGTCCGTGCCATCGGTGATGTCAAGGTAGAAGGCGAAGTCTCGGTCAGCGTCAATGGGATCGGCAATGTTGCAGTCGTCATGTATCTGGACAGCAACGGCAGCTGGGTGGTCACTACCGCTCGCGTTGTGAATGGCCGCGTCATCTTCAGCGTGCCTTACCCCACCACCGTCGTCATTCTGTCTGTCTAAAACGGACTCCTGAGCAGCATTCCGGGCAGGAGGGGGCGTTTATCTCCGGCCCGAAACGGCTCTGAGGGATGGGAAAGACCCAACCGAATGAAAAGGCCCACGGCTTCGTGCTCTCTGCACGGGCCGGGGGCCTTTTTGTGTTTGCGGAAAGAAGAGGGGGCTTTTTGGGGCGGTTAAGAAAGGGCGATACCATTTTTGCGCAGGCTATGCTATAATAAAAAGGAAACAAGAGGATGGGGAGGGGCCGACATGGAGCGAAAGCGCATTTGTCCATACTGTATGCAGGAGCTGGAAGAGGGGAGGGCACAGTGCCCCCACTGTGGCCGGGAGCTTGCAGGGCGAAACCCGGCGGGCAGTCTCCCCGCGGGCACGGTGCTGGCGGGTCGGTATACGGTGGGGGACATCCAGAGCGTAGACGGCGAGGGCATCCTCTACCGGGGCGTCGAGAACACCGGGCCGTTCCGCGTGACCATCAAGGAGTATATGCCCCTGACGCTGGCCGCAGAGCGGGGGAAGGACTGCATCCTCCGCCCGAAGCCCGGCAGCGAGGTGCTGTTCAAGACCACCCGGATGGACTTTGCCGACCTCTACCGCTTCATCCAGCGCATCACCCCGGCCAACGGCCTCGAGGCGGTGCTGGACGTCTTTGAAGAGAACAACACGGTCTACGCCGTCATGGAGAACCCCGGCGGCTGTCCGCTCCAGAAGTGGCTCGAAGAGCACGGCACTGTGACGCCGCAGCAGGCCTGCGCGATGCTGGAGCCGGTGTTCCGGGGGGTGGAGGCCATGCATCAGGTGGGGCTTGTGCACCGGGGCATCTGCCCGGCCAACATCCGCATTCTGGACAATGGCCGCGCCCGGCTGACGGGCTACGCGACGGTGGGCCTGCGGACGGCGGGCAGCGGCCTCCACGAGCAGCTGTACGAGGGCTACTCGGCCCCGGAGCAGTATTCCACGGCGGAGTTCGAGGGCCGCTACACCGACGAATACAGCCTTGCGGCGGTGTTCTACCGGATGGTCTGCGGGGTAAGCCCCGTCCCGGCGGCCCAGCGCCTCGTCTCCGACTCCAACCCCAAGGCCCGCACCGTCTCCTCGGCTGTGCCGCCCTACGTCTCGGAGACGCTGTATCTGGGCCTCCGCCTCAAGCCGGTGGAGCGCATCCAGACCGTCCAGCAGCTCTTCCGCGCCCTCTCGGAGCGGGAGTATGCCGAGGAGCTGGCCCGGAGTCTGGCTCCCCGGACGTCTCCCGCCCCGCAGGAGTCGAGAGCGCCCGCAAAGGCCGAGCTGCTCAGCGTTCGCAACCTGCTGGCCGGCATCCTCATCCTGCTGAGCGTCCTCATCGTGCTGATCCTCTGGGGGATTCTGAGCCGCCAGAACGACGCCCGCCCCGCGCCGTCGGCCTCGGAGCCGGACTCCGTCAGCGAGGCCGCCAGCGAGGCCGCCAGCGAGCCGGTAAACGACGAAACCGTCGCCCTGACGCCAGATTTCGTGGGCCGCGACTATGACGCGGAGGTGCGGAACAACCGCAGCTATATCAACGACTACCTCTTTTATGTTACGCTGGAATACAGCAACACGGTGGAGAAGGGCCGCATCATCCGGCAGACGCCGGAGGCGGGCGAGGTCATCCAGAAGGGGGACACCATCAGCCTCGTGGTCAGCCGAGGCCCCCAGATGATGGAGATGCCCGACATCATCGGCCAGACGCAGGACAGCGCCGTGCAGGAGCTTGCCGCCAAGGGGCTGAACGCCACCTGCTTCACGGTGGTCAACGACGGCTCGGAGGCCGCAGGCTGTGTCGTCTCGGCCAGCGAGGACGCCGGGACGATGGTGGAGGTGGGCACCACAGTGGTGCTCTATATCGCGGGCGATGCCGCCGCCGATGCCCCGGCGGGACCGGAAGCGCCTTCGGATACCGGGACGCCCGCCGGCGGGGATGCCGCGCAGGGCGGCATGGAATACGATACGGATTAAACAAAAAACATCTGCAATACGGTCTTCGGGAATCGAAGAAGTGTTGCAGATGTTTTCGGTTTTATGAAAAGCCTCTCCCTTTGGGAGAGGTGTCATCGCTTGCGATGACGGAGAGGGCAAGCCCGGCACGAAAGAGCCGCTGCACAGCGATAAGCAGGCTCTTTGTCAGAGCGATACTATCGCAGTGTAAGAGCTGTTTGGCAGCATCCTTGCCCTCTCAGGCGCCTGCGCGCCAGCTCTCCCAAAGGGAGAGCCTTTCGTGGGCGGGGCTTCAGAAAAAGCTCTTCATGAACGCAATATCGCTGGCGGCGCGGGCCGGGACAGCCTCCTCCCGCAGGACGGGGAGGACGGGCTGGGGCAGGGCGCGCAGCATCTCGAAGCCGCCTTTGTAGTCCACGCAGGAATCCTCGAGGCTGGTGGAGTAGAGAGTGCCGTCGGGCTTAAAGTTCTGGCCCTTGAAGTGGACGGCCACGATCTTATCGCCGTACCAGCTGCCGACCTTGTCCCAGATGCGGCGCTGGGTGTCCACCGAGGCGTTCTCGGGGCCGACGTAATTCGCAAGGTCGCAGATGACCCGGAGGTTGGGGCTGGCGATGGTGTCCAGCACCATCCGGACGGCCTCGGGGGTGTTCATGGAATGGTAATAGACGCACTCCACCGCGAAGAGCACGCCCTGCTCTTCGCAGACGGGGATGATCTCGCCGAGGCTGCGAAGCAGGGCCTCCTGCGCCTCTTTGCGGCTCACGGTGGGCTGCTTTGCCATATTGGTGGTCTCGCTGCCCATACAGCCGGCCCGGAGAGCCTTTGCCACCGGCACCTGACTCAGGGCCTTCGCCACCTCAGCGCGGCGCTTGTCCTCGTCTGCATAGCCCAGCTCGACGTAGGTGCCGTCTACGGCGATGGACACGCCGCTCTTCTGGACGGCGGCGTTGGTGGCGTCCACCAGCGCAGGGGTCACGTCTGCATAGCTTCTGACCCCCTCCACGGCCTTGGTGTAGGCCAGCTGGGTGCAGCGAAAGCCTGCGTCTCCGATGGAGCAGAGCAGCTCTTCCACACTGTGACGGCCAAAATCGTGGCTTCGTGCGCCGACGATAAATTCAGACATCCCGCATCCTCCTTACGCTCAGCCGAACAGGCGCTCGGCAAACATCCCGAACTCCTTGCCCCACCAGTACCAGTCGTGGGAGACATCGCCGCCCCAGACTTCGAGGTGGCAGGGCAGGCCGGTCTCCTTCAGGGTGTCGGCCAGAGCCTGCGTGTCGGCGAGGGCGTCGCCCTCGTAGCCGCCCTGACCCACGCAGAGCAGGAGGGCATTCTCCTCGGCCTTGGCCAGCAGGTTTTTGTTACAGATGCCGTTCTTCCGCAGGGCGGCGAGGGGGCTGCTGCGGAGGACAAGGTCGTCCTCACAGCCGCCGAGGAAGCGGCCCATGTCGTACAGGCCCGACAGACCCACCGCGCCCGCAAAGACCCCGGGACGGCGCAGGCGGCACTGGACGGCCTGATAGGCGCCGGTGTCCACGCCGGCGCACCAGATGAGGGGAGGCTTTTTGGCCTCCGGGGCGTTCAGCGCGGCGATGCGGGGAGCCAGCTCGGCAGTCAGGTAGACGAAATACTTTTCCTGCATCTCGGCCCGGCGGCGGGGCGTCTCATGGCCCGCCAGCAGGCTCTCGGCGTCGATGCTGTCGGCGCAGAAGAGCTGAATCTTTCCCTCGTGCAGCAGCCGTGCTGCGGCCTCGGGCATCCCGTTGTTCTCCCAGTCGTAGAAACGGCCGCCCCGGGCGGGCAGTGCCAGCACCGGCACGCCGCCGTGGCCGTAGACCTTGAACTCCATCGCGCGGTCGAGCACCGCGCTCCACTCTTTGTAATAAGTGCCTTCCATCCTGAAAAGCTCCTTCCTGTCAGATGAATTGATTGCGTGCTGCGTCGTAGGCGTAGCCCACGGCGGAAAGCGTCTTGCACAGGGCGTCTCTGTCTGCGTCCATGTCGTCGCAGAGGGCGTCGAGGCTGGGGTAGAAGTCGCGCAGCTTGAGGTTGACCACGCTCAGCAGCATGATCGGGTCGCTCGGCAGTGCCATCTCAATTTCCTCCCAAAGTCCGGTGATAAAATAAAAAGCCGGCCACTCGACAAAGTGACCGGCAATACGCATCAGCTTAGACAGCGCGGGTGACTTTGCCAGCGCGCAGGCAGCGGGAGCATGCGTAGATATACTTGGGAGAACCCTCCACGACCGCCTTGACACGACGGACATTCGGCTTCCAGGTACGGTTGGAACGGCGATGAGAGTGAGAGACCTTGATACCGAAGGTAACACCCTTGCCGCAGCATTCACACTTAGCCATGGTACTTGCACCTCCTACAGTGAAGTTATGGAATCAAAATAATCAGCTTGACTATTTTACCAGAACAGCCGCCAAAAAGCAACCCCCTTTTCAATTTTTTTGCGGCTTTTTTTCGTCTGAGGCCCAAACGCTTGTCTAAATACGAAAAAAATAGTACAATAAACTCGTATATCTTATAGAAAACAGGAGAACACCATGACCCCAAGAATGTTTTATACCCTCGCACGGGTGCTGGCCGCTCTGACCGTCATCCCCTTCCACGAGGCAGGCCACGCGCTGGCTGCATGGCTGCTGGGCGACCCCACGGCCAAGCAGCAGGGGCGGCTGTCGCTGAACCCTTTCCGCCATTTTGACCTGCTGGGCACGCTGTGCATGGTGTTTGCGGGCGTGGGCTGGGCAAAGCCTGTCTCCACCGACCCCCGCAACTTTAAAAACCCCAAGCAGGGCATGGCCCTCACCGCGCTGGCCGGCCCGGTGGCGAACCTAATTTTGGCCTACCTGTCGATGGTGGTCTGGAAGCTGCTCTATTATTGGGCACCCGTCAACGAAGCGACGATTTTTTTGGCGCTCTTCCTGCAATACTTAGTGTACATGGATGTGAGCCTCGCGGTGTTCAACCTCATCCCCGTGCCCCCGCTGGACGGCAGCCGGGTGCTGCTGGCGGTGCTGCCCGAGCGCATCTACTTCGGGATGATGAAGTATGAAAAGGTCATCCTTGTGGTGATGCTGGCGGCGGTCTGGAGCGGCGTTCTGGACGGCCCGCTGAGCGTGATGAACAGCGTGGTGTGGGACCTGCTGGACGCAGGCACCCAGTACATCGACAGCATCGCCTATTCGGCCTACTACGCATCTCTGGGGGCGGTGATCTGATGGCGGAGGAGCTTACCTTTCATCTGGAGGAGTTCGAGGGGCCGCTGGAGCTGCTTCTGGCGCTGGTGACGAAGCACAAGATGGACCTGCACAACATCCCCATCCTTGCGCTGATCGACCAGTACACCCGCACCGTGGAGGCCGCACAGGCCGTGGACCCTGACGTTTCCAGCTCCTTTATCGAGATGGCGGCCCACCTCGTGGAGATGAAGAGCTACCTGCTGCTGCCCCGCAGCACCGAGGGTGAGCGGATGAAGCAGGAGCTGACCGGCCAGCTCATCGAGTACGACCAGTGCCGCCGGATGTCGGCCGCGCTCCGCGCCGCCGCCGAGGCGTCGCCTACCTTCGTCCGCCCGCCGCTGCGGCTGGAACGGGACGAGACTTACGCTCTCAACCATCTGCCGCAGGTGCTGGCCGACTGCTGGGAGGGGCTGATGGGCCGCACACCCGCCCGGCGCGTCCCGACGCAGGCGGTCTTTGAGCCGCTGGTGGCCGCCCCGCAGGTGTCGGTGAGCAGCCGGGTGGTGTACATCCTGCGCCGCCTCATCGCGGGGGGCGCGGCCCGGATGAGCCAGCTCTTCGCCCGCAGCCAGAGCCGCAGCACCAACGTGGCCACCTTTCTGGCGCTGCTGGAGCTGGTGCGCGGGGGGCGCGTCACCCTCGGCCCGAAGGGGGAGCTGGCCATGCAGCGGGGACGCCTGCCCCGTGAAAAGGCAAAGGAGGAAGAATGAACCAGAAACAGACCAAAGCCGCCGTCGAGGCGATGCTTTTTGCGGCGGGCGACCCGGTAAGCGCCGATAAGCTCGCCGCCGCCGTCCAGCTGCCTCAGACCGCAGTGGAGACTGCGCTGGAAGACCTGCGCGCCCGCTATGCCCGGGAGGATTCGGGCCTCTGCCTGCTCCATCTGGACACCCGCTGGCAGCTGGCCACCAAGACCGAGTGGGCCGACTGCGTCCGCCGCCTGCTGGACGCGAGGCGCTCGGTGCCCCTCGGCCCGGCGGCGATGGAGACGCTGACGGTCATCGCCTACAATCAGCCCGTCTCCCGCGCCTTCATCGAGCAGGTGCGCGGCGTGGATTCCTCGTCCAGCGTCAGCAGCCTGTTGCAGAAGGGGCTCATTGAGGAGGCGGGCCGCCTTGATCTGCCCGGCCACCCGGTGAGCTTCCGGACAACGGACGTTTTCCTGCGGTGCTTCGGCCTTTCCTCGCTGGCGGACCTGCCGCCCGTGCGGGGCCAGAACGAGGGAGCGGAAGGGGAGGCGGTCCGATGATGGCGGTGCTGGGGGCGCTGGGCTGGCTGCTGCTGACCCTGCTGAAGATCGTGGGCATCCTGCTCCTTATCGTATTGGTGCTGCTGGCCCTCGCCCTGCTCTGCCCGTTCTGCGCCGACTTTTGCTGGGAGAACGGCGTCGTGACGATCTGGGCCGGTGTGCCGGGCATCACCCTGCCGGTGTTCCGGTGGCCCGCCCCGCCGCCTGCGGGACCGGAGGAGCCGAAGGGCTTTTTCGGGAAGCTGAAGGCGAAGCTCCGGGCCAGCCGCGCGGAGCGGCGGCGGAAAAAAGCCGCCGAACGGGCCGCGAAAGAGGCGAAGAAGCCCAAAAAAGAGACGCCGCCCCGCAAGAAAGCGAAGCTCACCCTCAACATCCTCGTGACCATCCTGCGGGGGGCAGGGCGGCTGACGAAAGCCGTCTTCGGCTCCCTGCGGGTCACGAAGATCCGGGTCTGCCTCGGCGTCCGGGGCGAGGACCCCGCCGAAGCCGCCCGCGCCTACGGCAGGCTGAATGCGTGGCTCTACCCGTCTCTCGGCGTCATCGACCGCTTCGTCTACCTCGACTTCGAGGAGCTGCGCATCCTGCCGGACTTCGGCTCTGCCGAGCCGACGGTGGCCGACCGCGTCTCGTTCCGCCTCAGCGCCCGGCTGCTGTTCATCGTCGCAGCGGCGGTGCGGGTCCTGTACGAGTTCTGGCACGAAAAAGTGCTGGACGTCTTCCTATAAAATGTGTTACAATAAACTCGTATGGTTATCCTTTGAAAAGGGAGCCTGCGGGTTTCCCGGAAAATAATAAGAGGAGGCCGATTTTATGGCTGAGCATCCGATTCAAGGTTTAATGAACGTCACAATGGACAAGATCCGCCAGATGGCAGACTCCAACACCATCATCGGCAAGCCCATCAAGACCGACGACGGCACCACCATCCTGCCGGTGTCCCGCATCTCCTTCGGCTTTGCGTCCGCAGGCACCGACTTTGACGGCAAGAACGCCGCCAACAAGGACCTGTTCGGCGGCGGCAGCGGTGCGGGCGTCAACATCCAGCCGGTGGCTTTTCTGGTGGTGAAGGACGGCTGCGTGCGCACCATCCAGCTGTCCGACGGCTCCAACACCATCGACCGCGCCCTGACCATGCTGCCCGAGCTGGTGGACAAGGTCAGCGCTCTGCTGAAAAAAGAGGAGAAGCAGGGGACTGCCGCTCCGAAAGCGGAGGAATAAACCCATCTACGCCGTACCTACGGCCCGCCCGGGCCGCAGTGACTGAACTGAGGCTGCCCAAGCAGCCCTATTTGAGCGCCGGGAGGCGCACAAGGAGATTTTATTATGGCAGAAGAACGCATCCAGAAGATCATGAGTGAGCAGGGCCTGTGCTCCCGCCGCGCCGCCGAACAGATCATTGCGGAGGGCCGCGTAAAGGTCAACGGCCACCCCGTGAAGGTGGGCGACAAGATGGCCCCCAACCGCGACGTCCTCCATGTGGACGACGAGCGCATTTATATCCAGAAGAACCAGCAGCTGTACTATCTGGCCCTGTACAAGCCCCGCGGCTATGTCACCACCGCCAGCGACGAGCTGGGCCGCAAGACGGTCATGGACCTCGTGACTGACATCCCGGCCCGCCTGTACCCCGTGGGCCGTCTCGACAAGGACAGCGAGGGCCTGCTGCTGATGACCAACGACGGCGCATTCGCACAGGCCGTCACCCACCCGTCGGGCGGCATCTCCAAGCTGTACCGCGTCACCGTCCAGCCCCGGGCCGACGAGAGCCAGATCCTGAAGCTCAGCTCCGGCGTCGTGCTGGATGACGGCACCAAGACCATGCCCTGCGCCATTAATGTCGTCACCGACGAGCCGGGGCGCACCGTCATGGAGATGACCCTGAAAGAGGGCAAGAACCGCGAGATCCGCCGGATGTGCGAGGCAGTGGGCCTCGAGGTCATCCGCCTGAAGCGGAACGCCGAGGGCGTCGTCAAGCTGGGGATGCTTCAGCCCGGCAAGTACCGTGAGCTGACCAAGGCAGAGGTGAACGGCCTGCGTGCCGCTGCGGCCAAGGGCCGTGCACAGACCCGCTCGGCAGCGCTGCAGTCCAAGGCAGCGGCCCGCCGCCCCCGCGGCCCGGTGGGCGGGAACAAAGCCGCCGTCAGCAAAAAGCGCAAGTAAAGCGGCTTCTGGGCAATGTGTCCGATATTTCCTCTCTTTTTGCCAAACTTGTGACATTCTCTGAAAAAAAGGAATGGAACAAGGCTTGAGAATCTTGGGGAAATCGGGTATAATATACCTAATTTTGAAACTCACACAGATAAGCAGGAGGTCTTACCATGGCTTCAAAGAGTACCAAAGGAGAAATCCTCGCCAAGTTTTTTGATGACGGGGAATACACCGCTCTGTTTGCGGACGGCGCGGTGAGCGCTGCCAGCGGCTATGCTGCCGGTCAGCAGGCTTACGCCGTCTTCCAGAACGGCGAGGCTGTTTCGGTCAAGGACGTTGAAAAGAACATCAAGGTCCTTGAGCTGGCTGCCCAGACGGGCTGCCCGGTCGTCACCTTCTACGACTCCGTCGGCGCAAAGCTGGCTGAGGGTCTGGACGTTCTGAACGCTTCCGCCAAGCTCAACGCCACCATCGCCAAGGTGTCCGGCGTCGTGCCTCAGGTGGCCGTCGTTCTGGGCGTCTGCGGCGGCACCAGCGCCCTGAGCGCTGCCAACGCAGACGTCTGCATCATGGCAGAGGGCGCAGAGCTGTTCTTCACCGCTCCCTTCACCGCCGCTGCCAAGGGCGACAAGGTGGCTGACGCCGGCTCTGCCGCTGCTGCCGCAAAAGCAGGCGTGGCCGCTATCGTGGCCGCTGACGCTGCTGAGGCTGCGGAGAAGGCCGCCCACATCGTGGGTCTGCTGCCTGCCAACAACCTGACCGGCCCCGCCATCTTCGAGTTCGAGCAGCCCGCCGCTGTTCTGGCTGCAAATGCCGAGCCGGCAAAGGCCGCTGCTGCCCTCATCGATAAGGACAGCGCTGTGGAGATGTACGCCGGCTTCGGCAAGAGCGTCTACACCGCCTTTGCCACCATCGGCGGCAACGCTGTGGGCGTCGTGTCCACCGGCAAGCAGCTGTGCCACAACTGCGTGGCCAAGGCTTCCCGTTTTGTCCGCCTGTGTGACGCATTCAGCGTCCCGGTGCTGACCATCGTGAACACGGAGGGCTTCGTGCCCAGCACCACCGACGACATCGCCGGCGGCATCCGTGAGGCTGCCCGTCTGGCTGCGACCTATGCCGATGCTACCACCGCCAAGGTCGCGCTGATCGCCGGTAAGGCCGTTGGCCCTGTGTACACCGCACTGGCCGCAGCCGACCTGAAGATCGCCGTCAAGGGCTGCACCGTCAGCGCCCTCGAGCCTTCCGCAGCCGTCTCCGTGCTGTACAAGGACGAGATCGACGCCTCCGACAACATCGTCGCCGCCACCAAGGCCAAGGCTGCTGCCTATGTGGCTGAGGTCTGCAGCGCAGACGCTGCTGTGGCCGCAGGCGCTGCTGACATGACCTGCGAGGCCGCCAACGCCCGCGCAAGCGTCGTGGCTGCTTTCGAGCTGCTGAGCACCAAGCGTGCTGCCCGTCTGCCCAAGAAGCACGGCAACATGGCTCTGTAAGAAAACGTACATCTAACGAATCGATTTGGATTTTTCAGGAGGATTCTTCCATGAAGTACTACAACATTTCCGTCAATGGCGTTGCTTACAGCGTCTCTGTCGAGGAGACCGCTGCCGGCGCTGCTCCCGTGGCTCCTGCTGCTGCACCCGCACCCAAGGCCGCTCCGGCTCCTGCCGCCGCTGCTGCTCCCGCCGCACCCGCTGCTCCTGCTGCCGCAGGCGCTGTTGAGGTCAAGGCTCCGATGCCCGGCAACATTCTGGACGTCAAGGCCGCTGCCGGCGCTTCCGTCAAGGCTGGCGATGTGCTGGTCATCCTCGAGGCCATGAAGATGGAGAACGAGATCGTTGCTCCTCAGGATGGCACCGTTGCTTCCATCAACGTGCATAAGGGCGACACCGTCAACTCCGGTGACACTCTGGTTTCCATGAACTAAGAGAGAGGTGACAACAATGGCTAAAAAGCCCATCAAGATCACGGAAGTCGTCCTGCGCGATGCCCACCAGTCTCTGTTGGCCACCCGTATGACGATGGACGAGATGCGTCCCATCCTGCCCGAAATGGACAAGATCCCTTACTTCTCCGTCGAGTGCTGGGGCGGTGCGACCTTCGACAGCTGCATCCGCTTCCTCGATGAGGATCCGTGGGAGCGTCTGCGCATCCTGCGCAAGGAGCTGCCCCACCAGAAGCTGCAGATGCTGTTCCGCGGCCAGAATATGCTGGGCTACCGCCCCTACGCGGACGACGCCGTCGAGTACTTCGTCAAGAAGTCCGTCGCAAACGGCATCGACGTCATCCGCATCTTCGACGCACTGAACGATGCCCGCAACCTGCAGACTGCCATCAAGGCCGCCAATAACGAGGGCGCACACGTTCAGGGCTGCATCAGCTACACCCTCAGCCCCGTCCACAACAACGAGTACTACGTCAAGTACGCCAAGACCCTCGAGGAGATGGGCGCAAACTCCATCTGCATCAAGGATATGGCCGGTCTGCTGACCCCCTACACCAGCTATGAGCTGGTCAAGGAGCTGAAAAACACCCTGTCCATCCCTGTGGACATCCACAGCCACTACACCGCCGGTCTGGCTTCCATGTCCCTGCTGAAGGGCATCGAGGCAGGCGCGGACATCGTGGATACCGCCATGAGCCCCCTGAGCGGCGGCACCAGCCACATGGCCACCGAGAGCCTCGTCGCCGCCCTGCAGGGCACCGATTACGACACCGGCCTCGACCTCAAGCAGCTGAATGTCGTGCGCGCATACTTCGCAAAGCTGCGTGAGAAGTACATCGCCAACGGCCAGATCAGCCCCAAGTCTCTGGGCGTGGACGCAAACACCCTGCTGTATCAGGTGCCGGGCGGTATGTTCTCCAACATGCTCAAGCAGCTGAAGGATGCCGGCAAGGAAGACAAGCTGGACGAAGTGCTGGCTGAGATCCCCCGCGTCCGCGAGGATGCAGGCTATCCTCCGCTGGTCACTCCCACCAGCCAGATCGTCGGCACGCAGGCTGTCTTCAACGTCATCCTCGGCGAGCGCTACAAGATGGTCACCAAGGAGTTCAAGGGCCTCGTCCACGGCGACTACGGCAAGACTCCGGCTCCCATCAGCCCCGAGTTCACCAAGAAGATCCTCGGCGACGAGAAGCCCATCACCTGCCGCTTTGCTGACACCCTCGCACCTGAGATGGACAAGCTGAAGGCTGAGGCTGCAAAGTGGGCTACGCAGGAAGAGGACGTCCTGACCTACGCCATGTTCCCGCAGGTCGCTCCCAAGTTCTTTGAGAAGCGCAATGCCAAGGCACAGGGCGTGGATGCAGACCATGCAGATTTTGCAAATAAGTCTCATCCCGTCTGATAAAACAGCATAAGCACCCAAGCCCCTCGCAGTGCTGCGGGGGGCTTTTTGCGTCCACTTTTTTATCTTCCCGGCTTGCAAAAAAGCGGCTATCAGAGTAGAATAATAACATATGTATCGTAACATGGGCTTGTGTACCCAAACGCGGATACATATACCGTGATCTGTCCGCATATCCACCCATAAAAAGAGAGGGAACGTACCGCATATGATCCTGAGCATGACCGGTTTTGGCCGGGGGACTGCTGTGTGCAATGGCCGCGAGATCGCGGTCGAGCTGCGCAGCGTCAACTCCCGGTATTTCGAGTATTCTTCCCGCATTCCCCGCAGCTGCAACTACATGGACAGCCGCGTGAAAAAGCAGCGCGACGAGCGGGTCTCCCGCGGGAACGTCGAGCGGAGGA
>NZ_DAWCVJ010000016.1:0-36721 GCF_052358865.1 Faecalibacterium sp. | reverse complement strand
TTTGGGAGAGGTGTCACCGCAGGTGGCGGAGAGGGCAAGCCCGTAGCGATAGAGCTGCAGGCACAGCGATATGCAGCGGCCTTTGTCAGAGCGATAGTACCGCAGCCCGGTCGTGTCGCTGGCAGCGTCCTTGCCCTCTCAGGCGCTTCGCGCCAGCTCTCCCAAGGGGAGAGCCTTACGGGAGCACTGCAAAACCAATAAGTGTGCAAAAAATCACAAAAACCCCTTGCAAACTCTCCCGAGATGCGGTATAATACTTCTCGCGGCAATGCCGCAGAGAAATGAATATCTGCCTCTTTAGCTCAGTCGGTTAGAGCACCTGACTGTTAATCAGGGTGTCGCCTGTTCGAGTCAGGCAAGAGGCGCTTTCGCGGCGGGGAGCTTTCCCCGCCGCTTTTTGTTTTCAAAGGCTCTCCCTTTAGGAGAGCTGGCGCGAAGCGCCTGAGAGGGCAAGGACGCTCACAGCGAAACTGCTGCGCGGCGATAACATCCCTCTGACAAAGAGCCTGCCTATTGCTATGTATGCGGCTCTATCGCTACGGGCTTGCCCTCTCCGCCACCTGCGGTGACACCTCTCCCAAAGGGAGAGGCTTTGCAAAACCGGTAGATTTCGTCCCTCTCGTGTAACCAAACTGTAGCCTTTTTCACATTATTTTCAAAAATTAAGGGTAAATTAAAAAAAGTCCTCTTGAAGAAATGGCGTATTTGTGTTACACTACATCCAAGCTGTAATGGATTTTTTGGAGATTCTGGCGTTTTTGCCCCAGCCGAGCGGCTGTGAGGGGCAGGCGGCAGCGTACTTTCCACGCATTTTTTCTACTTTTTCCCTGTTTTGGCTGTTTTCTTGGCCGTTTGGCCTTGTGGCAGATGGGGAAGTATGGTAAAATGTAATAGAGGTGTCTCCAAAAAGGCACTACAACCCACTTAACTCGTGATGTTGCCGAGTGCGCACTCGGTTACATAGGTTTTCCCGGTTGCGCAACCGGGAGGAGACCGATCATATTCGTTTTTTCATTTGAAGGGAGTAATTCATTATGATGATGCCTGCAAACTTCTCTGCTGTCAACGCAGAGGTCGTCTACGGCGGTGCCGTGGCTGATTACCTGCCCAACGCTTGGACTGCTGCTAACGTGAAGCAGTTCTCCACCAATGTCATCACTCTGGTCAGCAACAGCTTCCAGGATGGTATTATCAAAGCAACTCTGGGCACCATGTTCGGTGGCAACTGGGGCGGCGACGACGGCCTCAAGCTGTTCGGCTCTGACGGCACCCTGAAGACTTTCCTGTACGGCGCTGACGCTGGCGACATGTCCTTCCTGAACAAGACCATGCGTACTCTGGGTCTGGCTTCTTTCGTCTACACTCTGGGCACCGCATCTGCTAAGGTCGGCTTCGAGAAGAATCCCGCCAATTTCCCCGTCACTATCAAAAAGATCTGATCGAGCTGTAATTGTTTTATCATTCTGCACGATCTGTAAAAAAGCGCGGCGGACTTTCGCGGTCCGCCGCGCTTTTTGTGCATTTCTTTTGTTACCAAACTGAGACTTTTTTCACATTTTTTTCAAAATTTAAGGGTTTATTAAAAATTGTCCTCTTGAACAAGCCGACAGAATGTGTTATACTATGCCCAAGGTTCAGGAGATGATACGTCAAAATACCTTCTCCGGGCCGACCAAAATGATCAAAGGGTAGGCGCTCCCTTCTTTTGATAGCAGCTGCTCTCTGCTCCGCTTGGCCGCAGGGCGGGGCGAGGCAGAGAGCTGTATGCTGCTTTTCTCAGGAAGTGTGTAAGGCGCAGCAGTCAGAAGCCCTTTCTTCTTCGCCAAATCGTCCGTCCGCCAGCTGGCGCAAGGGCGTTTTGAGATAGAAACCAAAAAGGAAGCATCTATGCGTTATACCTACGTCCGGCAGCACGACACTACGGACTGTGCTGCCGCCTGTCTCGCAATGGTGTGCCTCCATTACAAAAAGGAGATCACCATCACCCGCCTGCGGGACATGATGGGTACGGACCTGAAAGGCACAAACCTGACCGGTCTGCAGAAGGCCGCGGAGGAGCTGGGGTTCAGCACCGCCGCCGTCCGCGTAGACCGCGAAAATTTCCTCAGTGAGTTTTCCGTTCCCTGCATCGCGCAGGTCATCACCGACGAGGGCCTCGCCCATTTCGTGACCGTCTTTAAAAAGACGACCATCAAGGACGACGGCGAGCGTCGGCGGCATGTCCTCAAGGAAGAGGAAGCACGGAAAAAATGCGCCGACGAGGGAAAGAAGTTCAAGTGTCGGGATTACGTCATCATCGGCGACCCGGCAAAAGAGCTGAAGAAGATCTCCCTCGATGAGTTCTACAAGAACTTTACCGGCGTCCTGCTTCTGCTGACCCCTACCTCGGAGTTTAAGGCAGGCAAGCAGGAACAGGGCAGTATGGTCAAGCGTTTCCTCGACCTGCTGCTCCCCCAGAAAAAGCTATTCTTCTACGCCATCCTCAGCTCGGTCATCATGACAGTTCTGGGAATCGCATCCTCGATGTTCAACAAGATATTGATGGATGAGATCCTCCCCTACGGTCTGAAGAGCCTGCTGATCTCGATGATTCTGGTGTTCAGCTTAGTCAGCGTCACCAGCGCCCTCATCAGCATGGTGCGGCAGTGGGTGCTCATCTATCTGTCCATCAAGATCGACATCCCCCTGATGCTGGGCTATTTCGGGCACGTTTTCAAGCTGCCCATGAAGTTCTTCGCCACCCGCAAGACCGGCGAGATCACCACCCGCTACTCCGACGCCAGCACCATCAAATCGGTGTTCACCAGCATCGCGTTGAGCGTTGCGATGGATATTGTGATGGCCTGCGTTACCGGCGTCATCCTCTTCCGGATGAACGCTACCCTCTTCTCCATCTCCATCTTTACCACCCTGCTGAGCATCCTGCTCGTCTTCATCTTCAAGCAGCCCTTCAAGCGGATCAACGAAGAGACGATGCAGCAGTCGGCCATCCTGAACAGCCAGATGATCGAAAGTCTGCGCGGCATCGAGACGGTCAAGTGCAATGCAGAGGAAGACCGGGAGCTGGAAGCTCTGGAACGGGAGTACATCAAGAGCCTGAAGATAAGCCTGCGCTCCAGCAAGATCAGCACGGTGCAGTCCCTTGTCTCCACCCTCATCACCACCATCCTCGGCATGGTAACGTCCTATGTCGGTATCATGCAGGTGCTGAATGGTGAGATGACGCTGGGCAGCTATATGGCGTTCAGCACCCTTTCCTCTTACTTTACTTCTCCGGTCAGCGAGCTGGTCAGCCTGCAGATGTCCATCCAGCAGGCACAGATCTCCATCAAGCGTCTGACCGAGATCATGGATTACGAGTCCGAGCAGGACGAGACCCGGGAATACACCGAGATGGAAAAGATCGACGGTGATATTGAGTTCAAGGATGTCTCCTTCCGCTACGGCAGCCGTTCCCCGGCCCTGAGCCATGTCTCCTTCACCATCCCTTATGGCAAGAAGGTGGCCCTCGTGGGCAGCAGCGGCAGCGGCAAATCCACCATCACCAAACTCCTGCTCAAGTATTATGAGCCGGAGGAAGGTTCCATCCGCGTGGGCGGTGTCCCGCTGGACGAGTACAGCAATGCCTCTGTCCGCCGCGCCATCGCCTATGTCCCCCAGAACGTCGAGCTGTTCAGCAAGACCATCTATGACAACATCCGCATTTCCCGACCGGAGGCCACCCTCGATGAGGTCAAGGCCGCTGCCAAAAAGGCAGATGCCCACGAGTTCATCCGGAAGCTGCCGCTGCAGTACAACACCTACCTCGAAGAAGCCGGCAACGGTCTCTCGGGCGGCGAGAAGCAGCGTCTGGCTTTGGCCCGGGCCTTCCTGAAGGATGCGAACCTCTATATCTTAGACGAATCCACCAGCAGTCTGGACTTTGGCACAGAGAATACCATCTTTGATATGATCTACAACCAGCTTGCAGACCGCTCGATGCTGATCGTCGCCCACCGCCTCTCGACCATCCGGGATTGTGACCTCATCTTGGTCATGGATCACGGCGAGATCGTGGAGCGGGGCACCCACGAAGAGTTGCTGGCAAAACAGGGCAAGTACTACGAGCTTTGGAGCCTGCAGCAGGGCATTTTCCGCAACAAGAAAAAAGCGGAACAGCCCGCACCTGCCGCCGCCGCGAAAGTGGTGGAGGACGAGGAGGATGGCGAGTCCATCACCTACTAATTCGTTGCAGCCGCGTGCGCACGCGGTTACATAAATGGCTTTCTTTCCGGATGCGCATCTGGGAACTGGGCCGACTAAATTTGTTTTTCATTCATTTGAAGGGAGTAATTCATTATGATGATGCCTGCAAACTTTACTGCTGTTAACTCTGAGGTCGTCTACGGCGGCGCTGACCTGTTCTCCGTTCTGGCTGACACCACCGCTCCTATCTGGAACGCTGCTAACGTCAAGCAGTTCAACACCAACGTGATCACTCTGGTCAGCAACTCTTTCCAGTCTATCTTCACCGAAAAGGTTCTGGGCACCATGTTCAGCGGCAACTGGGGCGGCGACGACGGCGTCAAGCTGTTCGGCGACGAGGGCACCCTGAAGCTGGCTCTGTACGGCGATGACGACATGGGCTTCGGCAACAAGGTCATGCGTACTCTGGGTCTGGCTTCTGTCGTCTACACCCTGGGCACCGCTCCTGCCAAGATCGACTTCAACGACGGCGTCGCCTCTTTCGATGCTAAGCTGAAGTAATCGGTAACCCCTAAAATCTGAAGTGTATTTCGTCCGGCGGCTCTCGGGCCGCCGGATGACAATGCCTCGTAATGGTATGCCCGGAGGCACCTGCCTCCGGGCATATCTTATTTTTTTATAAAATTTACAGTTTGGCCCTTTATTCCACACCGCCAAACCGTTATAATAAAGTGATGCCTAATATTCATCATCGGATGAGTAATAGGTGATAGCAAAATGTAGAAACCTCTCCGTCACGAAATGACTCTGCAGAATAAGATTCTACCTTTTGCTATTGCCTATTACAAGCAATGAAACCAAGAACAGGTGGTATAAAATCATGAGAGAGATCCAGACCGCAGAAAACAAGACCCTCAAGCTGACCAACGTGGTCAGCCGCCGCATCCAGCCCGAGGAGTTCAACAATATGCAGATCGTGCTGACCCAGCTGCACAACTTCATCAAGAGCAGCGGCGCGCAGCCCCTCGGCCCCATCATCCAGTGCGTCAAGATCCCTGCTGGCCCCAACCCCCAGCCCGAGGTCTACATGATGCAGCAGGCTACCCAGCTTATCCCCCGCATGGAGGCCGGCTACACCATGGACGCCGTGCTGCGGGTGCGCAACTGCCTGTACGCCCACTACGTCGGCCCCATGAGCCAGAGCGGCCTTGCCTCCCAGAAGCTGAACATCATGGCTTTCGAGCATGAGCTGGAGCTGACCGGCACCGTCTACACCGTCTTCGTCAATCAGGACGACGACGAGGGCGTGGTCGATACCTTTATGGAGACGAAGTGATTATGACGACGACCATCCGCGACATCACCGAGCTGCAGGACCGCCGCATCATGATGGAGAAGAAGCTGCCCCCCTTCGGGTATGCGCTCGTCCTCCTGACGGCCGCCCTGATGCTTTTCCTCGTGGTGTGGAGCACCAAAAACTACCGCACCTACGTCAGCCAGTCCAGCGGCACGGTGCAGGCCGCCAACAAGACCTACATCATGTCCAGCTACTCCGGCTCCATCACCGAGCTGAATGTCTCTGAGGGCACCTACGTCAACGAGGGCGACCTCATCGCCCACATCAAGAGCACCGACCTCGATATGCAGCAGGACAGCATCCAGAGCCAGCTGGACATCTACAAAAAGCAGAAGTCCCAGTACGAGAAGCTGGTAAAGTCCATTCAGGACGACAAGAACTATTTCAGCGAGACGGACATCGACGACCAGCCCTACTACTACCAGTATGAGACTTACAAGAGTCAGGTGGCGCAGAAGGCTTTCGACGCCTCGCCCTATCAGGCCGCAGGCTACTCCGACGAGCAGATCAAAGCCCTGATGGAGCAGAACCAGAGCGAAGTGGAGGCGCTGTATTACTCCACCTTGCAGTCCATCTCCGCCAGCCTGACCAGCGTGCAGAGCAACATCGACAATCTGCTGAGCCAGCTGGACGCCCTGAACACCGGCGCCAACGACTATTACATCTACGCCCCCACCTCCGGCGTCATCCACATGGACACGCCCTATAAGGTGGGCATGGTGCTGAGCGCCGGCACCCCGCTGGCCACCGTCGCCAGCGAGAACAGCGACCTCGAGGTGGTGGCCTACGTCACCCTCAGCGACCGGCCCCTCCTCCATGTGGGCGACCCCTGCAAGATCGCCATCACCGGCTTGTCGGAGTACTCCTACGGCACCCTGACCGGTACCGTGACCTCCATCGACAGCGATGTGACCGCCAGCTCCTCCGGCTCCTACTACAAAATGACCATCACCCCGGACAGCACCTATGTCATCAGCAACAGCGGCGACAAGGTCGATCTGTCCAACGGCATGAGCGTCACCGCCCGTGTGGAGTACGACAAGCTGACCTATTTCGAATACGCGATGGAGGCTCTGGGCGTCCTGTTCCGCTGAGCGCACACCAACGCCCAAAGAGGTACGAAAGAATGAAACTGAACCCGAAAATGCTGGCCGTGAGCGCCGCTCTGCTGGGTCTGCTGGCCGGCGGCGCTGCGCTTCCGGCCGGAGCCGCCAGCCCCTTTGCGGCCGCCCCGGCTGCCATCTCTCTGCCGTGGCTTGCTGCGGAGGTGGAGAGCGTCGAGACCGGCAGCTACGCCTCCACCATGACGGTGGGCACGGCGCAGCAGCTCTCGCCCGTCATCCTGCCCGCCAAGGCCGCACGCACCGCCACGGTGACTTTCCTGTCCAATGACCCCACCATCGTGTCCGTGACGTCTGAGGGCGTGGCACAGGCTGTGGGCGTCGGCACAGCGCAGGTCGTCGCCAGCGCGAACGGCGTCAGCTGCGTCTACACCATCACCACCGAGCTGGACGACTCCATGATCGTCAAGGAGATGGACATCACGCTGGCTTCGAACACCATCTCCGTCGGCGACACCACTTCCCTGTCGCTGGGCGTGCTGCCCACCAGTGCATCGAATTACGCCAGCGTGAGCCTCAGCTCCTCGAATCCGGCTGTGGCCACTGTCAACAACTTTGGCAAAGTCACCGGCGTTGCCCCCGGCACCGCCACCATCACCGCCACCTGCGGCGATGTGACCGCCTCGGCCACCATCAAGGTCGTCAACAGCGGCTTGGATCGTCAGTCCATCGACCTGAACACCAGTTACGTCGTCCTGAAGCCGGGCGCAAGCCGCACCATCACCGGAAAAGTGACTCCATCCTCAGCCTCCCAGTCCCTTACCTTCAAGTCGAACGACTCCAAGGTGGCTTCTGTGAGCGCCAAGGGCGTCATCACCGCTGTGGGCACGGGCGCGACCTCCGTGGTCGTGTCCAACGGCACGGCGTCCGCCTCGGTGACGGTCATCGTCAACCGCAGCGTATCCAGCGGCGGCTCTGGCAGCGGTGACAACAGCGGCGACGGCAGCGGGGAGTCCCTCATCGACCCCGTCGTGGAGGCCATCGAGGCTGCCGAAGGCGATGAGGTAGCCTTCGCACAGCGCGAAGTGCCTGTCGTCACCAGCGAGATGCTGAACGCCCTCCGCCTCAGCGGCAAGACCCTCGCGGTGGAGGCCGACGGCTACACCATCCGCATCGCAGGCACCGGCGTGAAGAACACCGCCGCACAGGTGAGCACGGCCCTGAGCTTTGCCCCCTCTGAGTACGGCGTCACCTTCACCCTCAACGGCGGCGCAGCTCTGCCCGGCGTCGTTCAGGTCGAGATGACCGGCGACAACGCCGCCTACACCCGCGTCTACCTCCACAACGCCGTCAAGGGCAAGTGGCAGTTCCTCAACAGCTACAGGGATCATGTCCTCGAGGCAGACACGGCGGGCGAATATCTGCTGACCACCCAGAATCTCCGCTTCGTCCATGTGGACTTTACCTTCTTCATCGCGGGTCTTGTGGTCATCGTGGGCATCATCATCGCCTATATCGCCATCAAGAAACGCTATTGGTTCTGGTAACTCTCATAAAAGAAAAGCGGCGGCTGTTGTAAGTCCTTGAAGACTACGGCAGCCGCTGTTTTGTTTATCGTATTACAGTTGCTCCGAGCGGGCTAAAGTCTCTCTCTTCAGCGTCCTTGCCCTCTCAGGCGCTCCGCGCCAGCTCTCCCAAAGGGAGAGCCTTTCAGCGGGGTACTTTTACTCCACCGTCACGCTCTTTGCCAGATTGCGGGGCTTATCGACGTCACAGCCGCGCAGGACGGCCATATAGTAGGCGAACAGCTGCAGCGGCACGATGAGCTGCAGGGGCATCAGCAGCTCTTCGTAGTCGTCCAGACGCACCACATAGTCGGCCACGCCGTCGGGAACGACGGCGTCCTTGGTAGTGAAGAGGATGACCCGTGCGCCCCGGCTCCTGGTCTCTTTGGCGTTGGAGATGGTCTTCTCGTACACCTGCTTCTGGGTCGCCAGTGCAATGACCGGCACGCCCTCGGTGATGAGGCTGATGGTGCCGTGCTTCAGCTCACCGGCAGCGTAGGCGTCCGAGTGGACGTAGCTGATTTCCTTGAGCTTCAGGCTGCCCTCCAGCGAGAGGGCGTAGTCGAAGCCGCGTCCGATGAAGAAGCAGCTCTGGGTGTTGACAAAGCGGCTGGCGAGGTATTTGATCTGCTCACAGTCCGCCAGACGGGGCTGGATGACCTCCCCGGCCCGCAGCAGCTCGGCAGTCAGGCGCTTGGTCTCAGCCTCGCTCAGACGGCCCTTGGCGTACGCCAGACGGAACGCGAAGAGGTAGAGGGTGCACAGCTGCACCATATAGGCCTTGGTAGACGCCACAGCGATCTCCGGGCCTGCATAGGTGTAGAGGACGTAGTCCGCCGCGCGGGCGATGGAGCTGCCCACCACATTGACGATGGCCAGCACCGGGACGCCCCGGCTCTTGGCGAGGCGGAGAGCCGCCAGCGTATCGCTGGTCTCACCCGACTGGCTGATGATGATGACGAGATCCTCGGGATCAAGGATGGGGTCACGGTAGCGGAACTCACTGGCGATGTCCACCTCGGCATGGACGCGGGCCAGCCGCTCGATGGCGGTCTTGCCCACCATACCGGCGTGCATGGCCGTGCCGCAGGCTACGAGGTGGATGTTCCTGATCTTTCGCAGCCGCTCGTCGGTCAGCTCCGGGAGGCGGAGGTCGGGCATACCATCCTCCACACGGGGGCTGACGGTGGCGGTGATGGCGGCGGGCTGCTCGTGGATCTCCTTGAGCATAAAGTGGGGATAGCCGCCCTTCTCCGCAGCCTCCTCGTCCCAGTCGGCGGTCAGCACTTCCCGCTCCACCGGCTTGCCAAAAGCATCATAGAACCGGATGCCGTCGGCCTTGACCACCGCCATGTCGCCCTCCTCGAGGACGCTGTAGCGGCGGGTATACTTGAGCAGGGCCGGGATGTCGGAGGCCACGAAGTTCTCGCCCTCGCCCCAGCCCACGATGAGGGGGCTTTCCTTCTTGACGGCGTAGATGGTGTCCGGCTCGGCCCGGAACAGCACGCCCAGCGCATAGCTGCCGCGCACCATCCCCAGCGCCTCCCGCAGAGCCGTCAGCGGGCTTGCCTTGGGCTGGGTGCAGCAGAAATAGTCGATGAGCCTGACCAGCACCTCGGTGTCCGTCTCGCTCTCAAAGGTGACGCCCTTGGCCATCAGGTCGGCCTTCAGGGGGCCGTAGTTCTCGATGATGCCATTGTGGACGATGCTCACGCGAGGGGTGGAGTGGGGATGGCTGTTCACATCGCTGGGTTCGCCGTGGGTGGCCCAGCGGGTGTGTCCGATGCCGCAGAAGCTCTCGGGCAGGCTCTCTGCCTCCAGCTTGCGGCGGAGCACCTCCAGCCGTCCCTTGCTCTTGACGACGTGGATGCCGCCCTCCAGCGCCAGCGCAACGCCTGCGGAGTCATACCCACGATATTCCAGCTTTTCCAGCCCGTTCAGCAGCACTTCCTGCGCATTGCGCTTTCCCGAATAACCTACGATGCCACACATACAAAACACCTCCATGCCGACAGCCCGGCGCGAACGCGCACTGCGACTGTCAGCCTCTTACGATAAGTTTATGTTCTTGTATGGCTTTCTTTGAAAGGAGTCTGTTGCGGTATTGCTGCCGTTTTTTCTCCTTTTTCTGCGGCTGGTAGCCTTAGAAGTGACTTTCATTGCCATAGCATACCGTCTAAACGGTCTTTTTGCCACCATACAGCGTTGCTTTCCCTTGCAATCCGTCAGGATTGCTACGGAAAAGCGCCTTATCTGCTGACAAAAATCCTCGCCTATCCGGCACGCTCTGACGATGAAAGCCCCTTCTTTCAACCGGAGGGACACCCGCCGAAACTTTCGATGATCCCTCTCCTCGTCACCCTCACGGCTGTCACCCGCGTGGCCCGGCGCTTTCTCGTCAACTGAAGTAGTCTTATCCCCTCTTTCTGTCTCATTCCGCCGACTTCCAAAAACAAAAAACAGCTCCTTCCGGAGCTGTCAGAAGCCGACAGAAAAGGTCGGTTTTATTTATATCATAAAATGGGCCGCTCGTCAATGGACGCCCAGCATTTTGTGGAGCTTCGGCTGCCAGACCAGATGGTAGAGCATCAGCATATTGTGCAGTGCGCGGTCGTAGAGCAGAAAGGCCACGTTGCCCATCGCCAGCGTCACCAGCGAGACTGCCAGCGCCGTGGTGCGCAGCTCCTCGGCGATGCTGCCTGCCGGCACCAGCAGCAGCACCAGCCCGTACATCGCCAGCACAGCGCCGTTGCAGAGCAGCAGCTTGCAGACGGCCCGCAGCAGAGCGGGGCGTATTTTCTCGAAATAAGGCTTTGCCAGCGGATAGTACCCCAGCAGGAACACGAAGGTCAGCGCCACCTCCTTGTCCGGCACGAAGAGCAGGCTCAGCAGGCTCACCGCGCCGTAGGCCGTCAGGGCCATCGTCCGGCCGCACTCCACGCAGACCGTGGCGATGAGGAAGCTGGCCACCGCCGGGGCGATGAACATTGCGATGGGAAAGACCGCTCCCATCAGCATCATGGCCACGCTGAGCGCTGCGGCCATGCCGCAGTAGGCCATTGCCCAGCTCTTGCTCCTGCGGCCCTTCACGGCAGCTCCCAGCGCACCGGCTGGTTCTCGGCGTCCAGCGGCTCAATGGCGTGTCGGAGGCCGAGGAGCATGATGTTGTCCAGCAGGGTGCGGTTGAGCTTGACGTCCAGCATCCCATAGGCCCGGACGAGGTCGTTGGCGATGGCAAGGGCCTGCCGCCGGGCGTTTTCCCGGGCGGCGTTCCGGTCATAGATGCCGTTCACGAGGAAGATGTTGTAGCGTTTCTTGTCCTTGTCCCGGGAAAAGCTCTCGGCTTTGTCCAACAGGTAGGCCGCACGGCCGATACAGCTGCCGATATAGTGCATACTCTTGCGCTGGTTGGGGTCGTCCGTGGCCAGAACCGAGTAGAGCGCACCGTAGAGGTTGCCCTTCGGCTCTGCGGCCAGCAGGTAGTTCTTGGCGTTCAGGGCCATCTGGACGTTGGCCTGATCGCGCTCCTGCGCGAAGATACGCTCCAGCGCCGGATTTTCTGCCGCAGCCTTTTTATAGGCTCTGCGCAGCAACACGGTATCCACCACCCGGCGCACCTTTTTGCCGACCGGAAGATCCGCCCACTGGGCATCCTGAATGCGGTGCCAGCTGAGCAGGACTTCCACCTGTGCGGCCAGCCGGATGCCCTGCGTCTGACACATCATATTCTGCCAGAGCAGTGTGCCGGGCACCCGCATCCGCTTGCAGGTCGCCGGGCGGCCTGCAAGACTATCGGCCAGCAGTGCAAACAGCACGCCGTTGTAGCGCAGGCCATAATAACAGGGATAGATCCCATAGGTGGTGTAAAGCTGACGGCGTACGCCCCGCAGATACCACTGATAGGTATTGTAGTCCCGGATGGTCAGCTCCGGCAGATAGGGCCGCATACGTCCTCTCATTCTGATCTTTCCTTTCGTCCGCCGCGCCGACGAGCTGGGCGCAGCCTCTTTTTCGGAGGCCTACGCCTCCCACAGCCATAGATATTAGTATAATCTATTTTTCGCCTGCGTTCAACCATTCTCTTGTAAATTTACAGCAATTCAACATCTCCTGCGACGGCAGCAGCGATACTGTTTTCGTGCTTCGCGGTTTTACTGACCTGCGATAGGCAGGAAAAAGACCGCACGCTGCTCATTTGCCGTGCGGTCTTTCGGGACTTTATTTCTTTTCGAAACGGCCCGTGTGGCCGGGCTGGGTGCGCTTGCCGTCAAAGCCGCTCTTGGGCATCGGCTTTGCGGGACGGGCCTGCTCCGACTTGGGGGCGTTGTAGTACATATACAGCTGACAGGGGATCATGCCGTTGTACATCTTGCGGCGCTTGTTGGCCCGCTTGCCGTAGTGGTGCTCAAAGTCCATATCAGCGGTGATGGCGTAGACGCCTGCGCAGGGGTGAAGCTCCATCTGCTGGCCGAGGGTGCGGGCCAGCTTGGCAGCTCCCTCGATGGTGCTCATCCGCTCGCCATACGGGGGATTGGTCAGGACGATGGCCTCGCTTCGGGCTGCGAAGTCGGCCACGTCAGCCACCTCGAAGTGGCAGCGCTTCTCCACACCGGCCAGCTTGGCGTTGGCGTTGGCGAGAGCCACTGCAGCGGGGTCGATGTCGTAGCCGAAAGCCTCGAAGCCCACGTCCAGCTTGGACTCCGCCAGAGCCTTCTGGCGCTGCTCGGCCCAGACGGCGGCGGGCACAAAGCTGTACCGCTCGGCGGCAAACCGGCGTTTGAGGCCGGGGGCGATGTTCATGGCCTTCTGAGCAGCCTCGATGAGGAGGGTGCCGCTGCCGCAGAAGGGGTCCTCCACGAGGCTGTCGCGGCGGACACGGCCAAGGTCGGCAATGGTCGCAGCCAGCGTCTCGCGGATGGGGGCCTCCATGGAGTTGCGGCGGTAACCGCGCTTATGGAGGCCGTCGCCGGTGGTGTCCAGCATGATCTCGCAGACATTCTTGCGGAGCATGAAACGGATCTTATACTCTGCACCGGTCTCGGGCAGGCTGGTGGTGCGGTGGCCCTGCATCAGGCGCTTGACGACCGCCTTCTTGATGATGCTCTGGCAGGCCGGCACGCTGGACAGCTGGCTGTTCAGCGAGGAACCAGTGACCGGGAAAGCCGCATCGGCAGGCAGAAGCTCCTCCCAGTGGATGGAGTAGACTCCATCGAACAGCTCGTCGAAGGTGGTGGCCGTATAGGTGTTGAGGAGCAGCATGACCCGCTCCACCGTGCGGAGGTTGAGGTTGGCGGCGGCGATCATCTCCGCACCGCCTTTGAAGGTCAGACGACCGTCGCTGACCCGGATGTCCTCGGCACCGATGCGGCGCAGCTCAAAGTTGGCCGTGGATTCGCACCCGAAAAAGCAGGGGGCGATGAGTTCAAATTTTGCAGGCATTCTGGTTTCCTTTCCTGTCGGGTGCAGCAGCTGCCGCACCAAAAAACAGGCCCGCCCCGCTGGGGGCAGGCCCAAAGCTTCTTCGTCTTGTGCGGACGGCTCAGCGGCTGCCGCGGCGTCCCCGGGGAGCATAGCCGCCGCCCCGGCGGTTGTTGGTCTCGTGGTCGAGGTCTGCCATCTTCTCCTCGCTCTGGCTCTTGAAGCGGCTCATCATGTCCTCGAAGCTCAGGTTATCGCTCTTGGCCGGGGCCTTGGGCTGCCATACCCGGGGCGCAGCGTCCCGGGCCGGGCCGCGTCCGCCCTGCGGACGGCCGCCGGGGCCGTTGCGGCGGAAGCCGCCCTCTCGCGGGCCGTTGCTGTTGGGGCGGGGGCCTCGGCCCTCCCGCGGGGCGCGGGGTGCCGGAGGCAGCAGCCGCTTGATGGACAGTGCGATCTTGCCATCCGGCGCCACATTGATGACCTGCACCTTCACGGTGTCGCCGTCGTGCAGCACCGTTGCAATGTCCTGGACATACTCGTTGGACACCTCAGAAATGTGGACCATGCCCACGCGGCCCTCCGGCAGCGCAACGAATGCGCCAAACGGCTTTACGCCGGTGACACGGCCTTCAAAAATATTCCCTACCTCAATCGCCAAAACTCAATACTCCTTGTTGACTAATATGTTTTCCTCCGGCCGCAAGCCGCCGGGGGCGCGGCATCAGTTGCCCGTCACATCCACGAAGATGCGCTCATTGGCCGCCGCATAATTATAAGAGTCCCGGGCGACCCACTCGGTCACGTCATCCGAATCGCCGCTGAGGATGCGCTGCATCTCCTCGTTCTGGGTCTTCTGCTGCTCGATCTGCTCCTGCAGGGTGTCCAGCTCCGCTTTCTTGGAGCTGAGCGCCACCTGATTTGCGATGTATGCCGCCAGCATACTCAACAAAAACAGAACGAACAGCAGCTTCAGCACAGCACCCACGACGGATGCCTTTCTCTTCCGCTTTCTCCGGCTCGGATTTGCCATAACACAGTGCCCCCGTTTTCAACAGCAGGCCCAATGCGCCTGTACTCTTACTTTGATACGTTTGAATTATACAACATACGCGGCGGTGTTGGCAAGCTCTTTTTCGGTTTTTTTGCAAGTCTTTTTTCGTTCCGCCGTACTTTGGCGGCGGCACGGGCGGCTTTCCACGGGGCGATGCACCGGGCCGCAAGCTTTACCGGCCCCAGCAGCACCCGGCCCGCCAAGGCTTCTGCCTCCGCAAACAGAGGCCGGAGCACCGCCTGCACCGCACCGGCGGTGCAGAACGCCGCCAGCGCCATATAGCCCCGCAGCTGCCCGGCCTGACTCTGGGAGACGGCATAGCCCTGCAGGGCTATCAGCACGCAGCCCACAAAGAGCAGGTCGGGCAAAAAGGCCGCCCGCCCCCGGGTGGGCAGGACGGCCCGGGCCGCGCCGAGCACACCGCCCAGCAGCCCGCAGGCCAGCATCTCCTGCCCCACCGCACCGGGCGGGAGGGCTGGACCCATCATCGGATGAGGCGGCGCAGAAAACCGCCCGGCGTGTGCTCTGCGGTATACTCCAGCGTGTCCACCCGGCCTGCAAGCTTTACCTCGCCCTTGTCGAGGTCGAGGCTGGTGATGCTCAGCTCTGCCCCGGTCAGCTCCAGCGTGCCCTTCGAGGTCAGGAGAGCCGCGCCCTCTGCATCGCAGCGGAGGACCCGCCGCACGCCGGTGGCGGTCAGCCTGTTCCGCCCCTCCAAGATGAGGTCATGCGGCAGGGCCTGCTCCGGCTTTGCGTCCTGCTGTTTCATGGCACACCCCTCCCCTTTTCTGTCATCCTATGCGGGGAGGAGCCTGCTTATGCCGTTTTACTCGGCCTGTGCCGGGTCGTGGGCGACAGCGAGGACGCTGTCCTGCTCGATGATCTCGTACATTTCCCGGGCCACGTCCTTGGTGCGCGGCTCCACATCGGAGAGGACTTTGACCTTGATGGGCCGGTTGCCGAACGTCACCTCGATGATGTCCCCGGCCTTGACGGCCTGACTAGCCTTGGCTGTCTTTCCATTGATGAGGATGCGGCCCGCATCGGCCACCTCATTTGCCACAGTGCGGCGCTTGATGAGCCGCGAAACCTTCAGATATTTATCTAAGCGCATTCTAAACTCCTTATCAACCTCTCCTACAAAAAAACCGCCGGGCCTAAAGGTTCCGGCGGCGGTGGGGCCTCTCTTACAGGGTGTCCTTCAGAGACTTGCCCGGCTTGAACACGATGCTCTTGGAAGCAGCGATGGTGATCGGCTCGCGGGTGCGGGGGTTGATGCCCTGACGCTCTGCGCGCTCACGCACCTCGAAGGTGCCGAAGCCGGAGATGGAGATCTTCTCGCCCTCGGCCATCGCCTTGCCCAGTGCCTCGAATGCGGCGTTGACAGCCATCTCGGCGCTCTTCTTGCTCATCTCAGTGTTTGCCGCAACCTGTGCGATCAGATCGGTCTTGGTCATAATAAAAGCCTCCACAATATTCTCAACATTTTCTATTCGAGCAGACGGTGTATCCGTCTGGTACCCGTTTCCGTTTCGTCTGCTTCCAGCCTCTGGGTGAACCGCTTGGCCGCGAAGGTCAGGGCCTCCTCGGCGTCCACACCGGCCAGCCGCATGGCGTCTGCAGCGGCAAGCAGCAGCTCACCGGCGCTCTCCTGCGTCTGTACCTCGTCCCACCCGGCTTTGGCGCTGTCCAGCGCTCTGGCTGCCCCGGCGGCATCCTCCGGCCCGCAGCCGAACCGCGCGGCCCGCTTCTGGAGCTTCTGGGCGCGCATCAGGGCGGGCAGGGTCAGCGGCACGGTGTCCAGCTCGTCGGCCAGCGTGGTGCGGCCCTTTTCCTTATTCTTGAGCGCATCCCAGCCGTTTATACCAGCATTTTCCGCCGCCGAGGAAGCGAAGATGTTCGGGTGGCGGAATACGAGCTTCTCGCACACCTCGCGGCAGACCTTCTCCATGTCGAAGCGGCCCCGCTCCTCCTCGATGACGGTGTGGAACACCACCTGCATCAGGACGTCGCCCAGCTCTTCCTGCATCATGGCCGGGTCGTCGGCGTCGATGGCTTCCAGCGCCTCGCAGGTCTCCTCCAGAAAGTTTTTCCGGATGGAGGCATGGGTCTGCACCTTGTCCCACGGACAGCCGGTGTCCCTGTCCCGCAGGATGCGGATGATCTCCACGAGGTCCTCCGCCGTATAGTGTTCACGCGGCGTCCAGTCCTGCATGGCCGTCTCCTTTCTGCGTACCGAAAGCATCTGCGAACAGATTCAAATTGTACCGCAGAATCCACCGGAATGCAAGGGCCGAAGCCTATTTTCCGGCTTTTTGCGGCAAAATTTTCATTTCATTCACAACAAAAGGCGGCATCCCCCGGGGGACACCGCCCTGCGCAGGTCTGTTACAGCTGTGCGCCGCACTTGTTGCAGAACAGCGCATCGTCCGAGACGGGTGCGCCGCACTGGGGACAGGTCTTGGCCTCGTCGGCCTCAGGCTTTTCCTCGGCAGGCGCTGCGGGGGCATCCTCCGTCACGTCGTCGTCGGCCTCGTCCTTCTCCTCGAAGGTGGTCTCGATGATGGTATCCGGCTCGAGAGAGGCTTTCAGGTCGGCAAGCTCCTGCTCGATGTTGGCGATCATCTCAATGTATTTGTCCACAAGGGGCTGGTTCTCCTCGTTGCCCTTGGCCAGACTATACACCAGAGCGCCCAGCTGGCGCTGCGCCTTGTACAGCTTGCCCTGTGCGTTCACGATCTTGGCCTGCGTCCGGCCCTTTTCGGCCAGATCCAGCGCGGCATTTTTGCCTTTCTCGGCATACTCGAGGCCCATTTCCTTGATCTTATTGAAGTCCATAAAAGACACCTCACTTGTCTGTGCCCGGGTGGGCAGCACTCCTCTGCGTTTTCTGCTCAGGCTGTCCCTGTGCCGCCGGAGATTATTTTCATTATAGCGCACTCCCCGGGGGAATGCAACGAATCCCACCCAAGTTTTACAGAATGGTGCGGATTTGGAAACAGTTTTTTCGCAATTTGCCCAGTTTCAGCGTTCTGGCGTCCTTTAAAGCTCGCCTGCGTAGAACTCCCGCAGCATACTGTCGGCGGGCAGCAGATCCAGCTCCACCGGGGCGACGTGCTCGAAGCGGCGGGCCGTCTCGTCCCAAAGCTCGGCGTTGTGGCCTTCCAGCGTGAAGCGCTGGCAGACCTTCCGCAGCAGCTTGGCGATCAGGCCCAGCTCATAGGTGAAGGAGGTGTCCAGCAGGAAATCTGCCGTGGTTTTGAAACCCTTGATATACCGCGTCTCGCCGTCGAGGACCCGGTCCCACATGGCGAGGGTCTTGGCGGGGCTGCGGCCCCGGGCGGCAGCATCCCGCAGGGTGCGGCGGCACAGTCGGATGTCCTGTGTGTTGATGACCCGGCGGCCGTCGATGCAGTATTCCTCCCGCAGACCGGCATAGATGCGGTAGACGTCGTCGCCCTTTACGAGGCCCGTCAGCTCCGGGTTCAGGGCGTGGATGCCCTCCACGATGCAGACGCCGCCCTCGAGGTCCAGCGTCTCCGTCTCGGAGGAGCGGGACTCTGTGGCAAAGTCGTAGATGGGCAGCACGGTCTTGCCGGTGGTGCTCAGCTCGCTGAGGCACTGGCGGATGAGGGGCATATCCAGCGTGTCGGGGTTCTCGTAGTCCAGCGTGCCGTCGGGCAGGCGGGGATAATACTGCGCCCCCTTGAAGAAATTGTCCAGACTGATGACGTGGGCGGGCGTGCCGGAGGCTTCCAGCGCCTCGGCCACCTTGTGCGCCGAGGTGGTCTTGCCGCTGGCCGACGGGCCGGTGAGCATGACGATCTTGGCGCGGGAATCCCTGATCTTCCGGGCGGCATACTCCACCCGCTGGCGGTAGCTCTGCTCGCTCATCTGCGCCAGCGCCGCCGGATTCTGGGCTGCAACATTATACAGATCGATCTCAACCAGACGTTTCGGTACCCAAATCGTGATCATAAAAATCAGCCACTCCTTTTTTCCGCTCCAGCACCTCATCGAAGCGCTGGATGTATTCCGTCGGATACTTGAAATTAAAGATGCGCTGCATCCGCCTGCCGCCGTCGGCCACCAGCTTGGTGCTGCCGCCTGCGCCGGCCGAGAGGATGGTCTGGACCTCTTCCATGATATAGATATTATAATACCCCTCGTGGCCCGGCTTGCACCAGCCCACATTTTCCAGATTCTGAAGGGTGTTTTTCTGACGATAGAGGTAGTAGGGACGGTAGCCTGCCTCGGCCAGCAGATGACACTTTTCCAGCATGGCGGCAACGTCCGCGTAGTCGTTCTCCTTCTGGTCCTCGATGACGATGCGGGAGGCCCGCTTGAGGGTCAGGGTGTGGACGGTGATGTTCTCGGGGTCAAGGGCGATGGCCTGACGCAGGCTTTTTTCGAAGCCCTCCACCGTGTCACCGGGCAGACCCGCGATGAGATCCATATTGATGTCGTCATGGCCTGCGGCCCGGGCCTCGGCGCAGCAGTCGAGGATGTCCTGTGCCGAATGCTTCCGGCCGATGTTCGCCAGCACCTCGTCGGAGAAGGTCTGTGGGTTGATGGAGATGCGGGTCGCGCCGTACTCCTTGATGACCGCCAGCTTTTCGGCGTCAGTGCAGTCGGGGCGTCCGGCCTCCACCGTATACTCCACGAGAGCGGAAAGGTCGAAGCAGTCCCGCACTGTTCCCATGAGCTGGCGCAGCTGCGCCGCCGAGAGGCTGGTGGGGGTGCCGCCGCCGATGTAGATGCTGCACAGCTTCAGCCCGGCCTTGTCTGCCTCCTCCCGGATGGCCTCGACCTCACGGCAGAGGCAGTCCACATAGGGCTGCACCAGCTTGCGGTCCCGGTCGAGGTTGCAGCTGACGAAGCTGCAGTAGCTGCACCGGGAGGGGCAGAACGGGATTCCGATGTAGAGGCTGTAGGTCTTGGGGGCGCTGCCCGCTTTTAAAATCGGCTCCTGTAGGTCGGCAATGGCCTTGGCCATCCCGTACTTTTCGGGCGAGCAGTCGAACCGCCCGAGGAAAAAGTCGTCGATCTGCTCCTCCGTCCAGCCTGCGGCCCGCTTGTCGTGGACGAGGCGCACCGGCCGCACGCCGGTCATCTTGCCCCAAGGGGGGCGGATGCCCGTCCAGCGGCGCAGCAGGTCATAGGTCAGGCTGGCCAGCGCGAACTCCGGCGTCTCTCCGCCCTCCTCTGCCGGGGCGGGCAGCGGTGCTTCGGCGGTCTGGCTCTTTCCGCCCTGCCGTACCATGGCCCAGAGGCTGTCGGGCCGCCTCTCAGCCCAGACGCAGTCTGTGCCCTCCTCGGGCGGAGTGAGGGTGAGCGGGGCCATCGGGTAGAACAGGCGGACGAGGTGCTCCACCTCGTAGCCCGAGCTGAGGCCCGTGATATAGATATTCATGTGTGTTCCCGCCTTTTTATGCGTTTCTCAGTGCATTTCGGATATAGAAGTTGGTGGCGACCTCCTGCCCGAAGGTGGAGAAATCGCCGTGGCCGGGCAGGATCTGCGCCTCGGGCGGGACGGGCAGGGCTGCGAACTTGCGCAGGCTCTCGTCCATCTTCCGGCTGTCGCCGCCCTCGAGGTCTGTGCGGCCGATGCTGCCCTGAAACACGGTGTCGCCCACGAAGAAATAGTTCTCGCAGAGCAGCACCACGCTGCCCTCGGTGTGGCCGGGGGTGTGCCAGACGGTGAAGCGCAGCTCGTCCAGCGTGAGGACTCCGCCCTCCGCGTAGCCGCTGTCCGACTCCCTGAGGGGCAGCAGCTGGGTACCCTGACAGTCGGCAGACTCGCAGTAGAGCTTTGCACCCCACTCGCGGCTGAGGACCCCCGCGCTGCCCACATGGTCATAGTGACCATGGGTGCAGAGGATGAGGGCCAGCTTTCCGCCCTGCTCTTTCAGGATCTTGTCGTACTCCTGCACCTCTGCGGCGGGGTCGATGACGACTGCATGGCCCGCGTCCGAGATGAGCAGGAAGCTGTTGGTGTAAAACGGCGCAGGGCCGACCAGATGAAATGCCTTCATGGTTTACTTTTCTCCTTTGTGCCACTCGTCGGTGTCGATGACGATGGTGCAGGGACCCTCGTTGACCAGCGACACCTGCATGTCTGCGCCAAACTCGCCGTGCTGGACACTCTTGAGGCCCTGCCTGTTCATCTCGGCGAGGAACAGCTCGTAGGCGTCCACGGCGAGAGGCGGCTTTGCCGCCTTGATGAAGCTGGGTCGGAAGCCCTTCTTGGTGTCGCCGTAAAGGGTGAACTGGCTCACCACCAGCGCCGAGTAGCCGAGGTCCTTCGCACTGAGGTTCAGCTTGTCGTTTTCGTCCTTGAAGATGCGCAGACCCGCACATTTTTCGGCCAGCTTGGGCACGATGTCGAGAGTGTCGGTGTCCTTGACGCCCAGCAGGATGACGAGGCCGGGGCCGATGGGGCGCGGCTCGCCGCCGTTGACCCGGACGCTGGCCGAGGATACGGCCTGAATGACTGCACGCATATTAGCTCCTTGTTACCTTGAGCACATCCCGCACCTTGGACAGGCGGGCCACCACGCGGTTGAGGTGCTCGGTGTTGTTGATGCCGATGGTCAGGCTGATGATGGCGCAGTTGTTTTCTACCTGACGGGCGTTCATAGCATAGATGGGGACGCGGATGTCTGCCAGTGCGGCCAGCACATCGGACAGCAGCTCGTTGCGGTTGAGCGCGATAATCTCGAGGCCCGCCTTGTAGCTGTCCCGGACGCTGTCGGCCCAGTAGGCCTTGACCCAGCGGGGGGCGTTGGAGGGGTCCTTCATGCTGGCCATCGCGTTGGCACAGCTCTGCTTGTGGATGGAGACGCCGAAGCCCCGGGTGATGAAGCCCACGATGGGGTCACCGGGCAGGGGCGAGCAGCACTTGGCGAATTTGATGGGGGTGTTGTCGAAGCCCTCCACCACCACGCCGTCGGTGGCGTGGACGCGGCTCAGGTCCACCTTCGGCAGATCTTCCATCGTCTTGTTCTCGGCGGCTTCGGCGGCCTTGAGCTTCTGCCACTCCTCTTTCAGCTTGGGCAGGCAGTTGGCGATGGTCATGCCGCCGTAGCCGATGGCGGCATAGATCTCCTCTGCGCTGTTCTGGCGCAGGCGGCGGCTGCAACTGCCCACGAACTCGTCCAGCTGGTCGTCGGGGATGAAGATCATCTCCCGGCGCAGCTCCTTGGCCAGCGCGTCGCGGCCCTGCTGGATGTTCTCCTCCCGGCGCATCTTCTTGAACCAGTTGCGGATCTTGCTCTTGGCCTCGCTGGTGCGCACGATCTTGAGCCAATCGCGGCTGGGGCCTTTGTCCGCCGGGCCGAGGATGACCTCAATGATCTCACCCGTCGCCACGACATGGTCGATGGGGACGATGCGGTTGTTGACCTTGCAGCCCACCATCCGGTTGCCGACGGCGGAGTGGATGGCATAGGCGAAGTCGATGCAGTTGGCACCGGCAGGCAGGTTGATGACGTCGCCCTTCGGGGTGAAGGCAAAGACCTCCTCCGGCAGCAGGTCGCTCTTCAGGTCGTGGAGCAGGTTGCCGGAATCCTCGCTGACGCGCTGATTTTCCAGCAGCTGGCTCACCCATGCCAGACGCTCGTCCAGCTTATCGTGGCCGTCGAGACCCTCCTTGTACTTCCAGTGGGCGGCGACGCCGTACTCGGCCTGCTCATCCATCTTCCGGGTGCGGATCTGCACCTCGAAGGGGATGCCCTCGTGTCCGATGACCGTGGTATGAAGGCTCTGGTAGCCGTTGGGCTTGGGGGTAGAGATATAGTCCTTGAAGCGGTTGGGCAGAGGGTGGTACATATCATGGATGAGGCCCAGCGTGCTGTAGCACTCGGCCAGCGTATCCAGAATGATGCGCACCGCATAGATGTCATAGATCTCGTCGAAGGACTTGTTCTGCATGATGGTCTTGCGGTAGATGCCGTAGATGCTCTTGACTCTCCGCTTGATGGTAGCGCCCTCGATGCCGCTCTCCTCGAGGCGGTTCTTGATGACGCCCGACACGCTGGCGAGGAACTCGTCCCCGGCGCGCTCGCTGAGCATCTTGTTGATCTCCCCGTAGCCCACGGGGTCGAGGTAGTGGAGGCTGCGGTCTTCCAGCTCCTCCTTGACGTTCAGGATGCCCAGCCGGTTGGCAATGGGAGCATAGACCTCCATGGTCTCCCGGGCCTTGTCGCGGCGCTTCTGCTCCGGCCATGCATCGCCGGTGCGCATATTGTGGAGACGGTCGCAGAGCTTGATGATCATGACGCGGACGTCCCGGCTCATGGCCAGCAGCATCTTGCGCAGGTTCTCGGCCTGCAGCTCCTCGATGTTCGAGAACTGGATCTTCGTCAGCTTGGTGACGCCGTCCACCAGCAGGGCCACCTCCTCGCCGAAGGCGGCGGTCAGGTCGGCCAGCGTGGTGGGGGTATCCTCCACCACGTCGTGCAGCAGGGCGGCGGCGATGCTCTCGGTGTCCATGCCGAGGTCCAGCACGAGGCGGGCCACGGCCAGCGGGTGGCAGATATAGGGCTCACCGCTGCGGCGGCAGACGCCCTTGTGGGCGTCGTTGGCCATATTGTAGGCTTTTTCGATCATGGCCATGTTGTAGGCCTTGCCGCTGGCCTTGATGGCCTCCACCAGCTTGTCCCACGTCACGATCTCGGGCCGCACCTCCGAGGGCAGCGTCCCCTCGGGGGCGTTGGCCGGCAGGGCCGTAGCGGCCACGGTCGCCATCTCCGTCACCGGCATGGGCTGGTGGAGATGGGTCTTTGCAGAATAGCTGTCCTCTCCCGCCGCAGCCGGTGCTGCGGGCACAGGGGCGGTGATTTTCTTTCCCTCAGGCATCTTTATCGATCCTCCAGACATTTCAGGATGGGCGCATCGGCGAGGTTCTTCTTGCCGGTGGCTGGCACAAGCTCCCAGAACTTGGCCCCGCCCCGGTCGGCCGCTGTGATGAGGCCGACCTGTTCCAGCGCGGCGACCGCCACCAGCGTCTTGCCGGTATTCTCCTCGCCAAGCTTTGCGAACAGGGGCTGCAGGTCTTCGGCGTGCCAGCGCCGCGCCTGCAGCTCCCGGTAAACAGTGATGATATGGCTGCGCTCCGGGGCGACAGCCTCCTTCTGCTCTGGCGTCAGGGGCGCGCCCCGGCGCAGCGCCTGCACCAGAGCCGCCTGCTCCGCCGCAATGTTGCCGAGGCCCGCCGGGTGCAGCTCCAGAATGCGGCCCGACAGCTGCGGCCCCCGGGCCGAATCGTAGACCGACAGGCTCACTGCCGCATCCACGACATCGCCGGCGGCATAGGGCACCTGCTCGGGATGCATCCCGAACCAGACCGCATAGAGGCTGGCGTTCCCCTGCCGCAGCCGCAGGCGGGAGTGCTTGCCCTCCGAGACCGCATACACCCCTTCCACGACAGCCTTTTCCAGCACGAAGACCGGGCTGGGGTTGTCGGCACCGTAGGGGGCCAGCTGGTCGAGGCGGCGGACGCTCTCCACCGTAAGGCGGTCGAGGTGGACGGACAGGTCACATTCCAGCGGCGGTGTGCGCAGCACGGGGCACTCCCGTGCCGCCCAGTCGTTGAGCCGCTGACGGAGGGTGGGCAGGTCTTCCTCCCGCACCGAGAGGCCCGCTGCCATGGCGTGGCCGCCGAAGCGGAGCAGGATGTCGGCGCAGGAGGCGATGCACTCGTGCAGGTTGAAGCCCTGCACGCTGCGGCCGCTGCCTTTGCCCTCGCCGTGCTCATCCACCGACACCACGATGACCGGGCGTCCCGTCTTTTCCACGAGGCGGGAGGCCACGATGCCGATGACGCCGGGGTGCCAGTCCCTGCCCCAGAGCAGGATGACCCGGTCCTCGAGGCGCTCCGGCTCGGCATCCAGCAGCTCCTGCGCGGCCCGGACGATCTCCATCTCGGTCTCCTGCCGCTGGCTGTTGATGTCGGTCAGCTTATGGGCCAGCTCCTCGGCCCGGTCTTCGTCCTCGCAGAGCACCAGCTGCAGGGCTGTGACGGCGCTGTCCATCCGGCCCGCCGCGTTGATGCGGGGGGCGATGGCATAGCTGACGTTCTCCGCCGTCACCGGCCTGCCCGCAAGCCCCACCTCTTCCAGCAGGGCGCAGAAGCCGGGCCGGTCGGTGTTCTGGAGCTGGCGCAGACCGGCTTTGACGATGGTGCGGTTCTCGCCGGTCAGGGGCATAACGTCGGCCACCGTGCCCACAGCGGCGAGGTCGCCGCAGTATTCCAGCATCTCTTCCGGCGGGCATCCGTCCAGCGCAGCGCAGAGCTTGAAGGCCACGCCCGCGCCGCACAGGCCCTTGAAGGGGCTGTGGTCATCTGCCCGGCGGGGGTCTACGATGGCCACCGCCTGCGGCAGGCTCTCGTGGGGCAGATGGTGGTCGGTGATGATGAGGTCGATGCCGAGACTGGCCGCAAAGGCGGCTTCCTCCACCGCCGAGATGCCGTTGTCAACCGTGACGATGAGGCGGCATCCCTTATCGTAGATGGACTGGATGGCGTTCTTCGACAGGCCGTAGCCGTCGCCCTCCCGGCTGGGCAGCATACACTTGGCGCTGGCCCCCATCCCTTTGAGGTGCTGATAGAGCAGAGCGGTGGCGGTCACGCCGTCCACATCGTAGTCGCCGAAGACCACGATGGTCTCGCCCTCGTCGATGGCCCGCAGGATGCGCGCGCAGGCCTTGTCCATGTCGGTCAGGAGCATGGGGTCGCTCAGCTCCTCCTCGCCCGCCAGCAGTGTCAGCGCCTCGGCGGGGTCGGTGATGCCACGGGCAGCGAGGATGCCGGCCAGCAAACCTGCCTCCTTCTGCTGGGCCGCAAAGACCGAGCGGTATTTCTCCTCGCTCCACGGCCCATCGTCCATGCTCTGGTTTTCCAGCTCTTCGGTGTTCTGCTGGGCGATGGCGGCGGTCAGCTCCTTCAGGGCCGCACGGTCAACTTCTTTGGTGTTCCAAGCCCGGTAGGTCATCGCATTTCCTCCCCGGCCAGACCATCGTTGGCCAGCATCCCCTGCAGCGCAGCGATCTCGCTGGAAACGTCCAGCGCCATGTCCGACAAAAGCTTATCGTAAAGGTTGTCGTAGGCCTGATTCAGGGTGTGCAGGATGCCCGCGATGTCCCTGCGGATGGCCTCGGCGTTCTCGCCCTGCTGGCCCTGCACGTCGTTGTAGGTGTGCAGGAGCTTGAGGGTAGTGGGGATATAGTATTCCGCAAAGCGGCGGGCCTTGGGCAGGCTCTCGGGGTGGGCTTCCAGCCACGCGCTGATGGACTCGGTGGTCTTCTGCATATGCTGCAGCTCCTCCACCGCCCGCTCATCCTCCATGAGAGAGGTCTCCTTCTCGAGCACCTGCGCAAAGCGGCGGGTCGTCTCGAGGTTCAGGGGGACATCCTCGGTCTGTTCCGGCGCTTTTTCCGGTTCAGGCTCCGGCTGATTTTCCTGCGCAGTGCGGTAGTCCTCCGCCGTCAGGTAGAGCTTGTCGTTCTTCTCGTCCATCCAAGCGCTGAGCCAGCCTTTATGGATGAACTTCCGCAGCAGCCGGAGGGCCTTGGCCTTCTTCTTATGGGTCAGCTCGGCCAGCATCGAGAGGGAGAGGCCCTTGTGCCAGTCGAAGCCCTCGGCGGTGTCGGCATACAGCTCCAGCGTCTTCGCGGCCTTCATCCGGGAAGCGCCCGCCGCCGTGAGCCAGCCGAACACGGCCGTCACCGCTGCCGAGCACCACGCCGTGGCCCGGATGGCGCTCATGGCAAACTCGCCGATGGCACCGAGGACCGTCATATCAGCCGCCCCCGCCGCGCTGCCGGAGGTGAACATTCCCGCCGTGCCGAAGCAGGCGATGGCCGTAATGCCGAAGAGGACGGCGAAGGTGATGCCGGTCGCCAGCATGGCGACGCCTGCGTTGTGGCGCTTTTTTGCGCTGGTGCGGAGATCGTCGATGGGGGTCGGCACCGGCTTCTTTGCGAAAAAGCTCCGCGCCCAGCCCGGCATCCCGCCGGCGTTCTCCCCGTTCGGAGCTGCGTTCCGGGCCTCCTCAGCCCGCTTCTGATACTTCTGCTTCCCGGCCTGAAACGCCCGGCCTGCCTCCGAGATGCCGTAGCTTGCGGCATTCGCAGCGGCGCGGCCCACGTTCCATGCACGGTCGCCGAGTTCCTCCCCCCGGCCCTCAAAGCCGTGGCGGAAGGCGTCGGACATGGTATCACCCAGCTCCCGAAGCTGGCGTTCCAGCTCCTGCTGCACCTGACGGCCCTCGCTGTCCTGTGCCCCGCTCTGGCCGGAACGATTCTGGAAATCGTTTTCACGATCAGTCATTCAACTTCTCACCCTTCTGCCGGACTGTACCGGCTGATGATGGCGCGGGCCACCCGCAGGCCATCGACGGCGGCGCTCATGATGCCGCCCGCATATCCTGCGCCCTCGCCGCAGGGGTAAAGCCCCGCCAGCTGGGCACATTCAAGGTTTTCTTCCCGCTTCAGCCGCACCGGGCTGCTGGTGCGGGTCTCAAGACCTGTCAGGATGGCCTCGGGGGCGGTATAGCCTGCGATCTTCCGCTCGTAGGCGCGCAGTCCCGCCCGCAGCGTGTCAGCCAGCTCCGTCGGCAGCAGTGCGCCGAGGTCGGCGGCCCGGACGCCGCGGTCATAGGTGGGCTGGACGCGGCCGATGCTCAGCTGCCCCCTGCCCTCCAAAAAGCTCTGGATGTTCTCCGCCGGGGCGGCATACTCGCCCGCGCTGCGGCCTGCCGCGTAGGCCTTCGCTTCCAGCTCTCGCTGGAAGGCGATGGCCCTGCGGGGGTCGCCGCCGAAGTCCTCACCGCCCACGCTGACCACCACCGCCGCATTGGCGTTTTTGCCGCTGCGGGCGTGGTAGCTCATGCCGTTGGTCACGACGCGGCCTGTTTCGCTGGCCGAAGCCACCACCTGACCGCCGGGACACATACAGAATGTATAGACGCACCGTTTTTCAACGTGCTGCGAAAGCTGATATTCGCCCCGCGGCAGGGCCGGGTGGCCTGCTGCCTCGTGGTAAAGGCTCTTTTCGATCTCCGATTGGAGATGCTCGGCCCGGAAGCCGACGCTGAAGGGCTTGCATTCCAGCACGAGGCCGCTGTCCATCAGCATCCCGAAGGTATCGCGGGCCGAGTGGCCCACCGCAAAGACCAGTGCCTCACAGGGGAAGGCACCACCCGTGGTCCGGATGCCGACGAGGCGGCCGTCCCGGCGCTCGAAGCCGGTGAGGGCCGTGTTGAAGTGGACCTCGCCCCCCAGCGCCTCGATCTCCCTGCGGATGGAGGTGATGACGCCCCGGAGCAGGTCGGTGCCTACATGGGGCTTCTGCTGCCATGCGATCTCCCTGGGGGCGCCGTGCTCGAGGAACACCTCGGTCACGAAGCCGCACAGCTCGTCGCCGATGCGGGTGGTGAGCTTGCCGTCCGAAAAGGTGCCTGCGCCGCCCTCGCCGAACTGGATGTTGGCGTTCTCGTCCAGCTCACCGGTGGCAGAGAAATGCTCCACAGCCTTGACGCGCTCTTCCAGCGCCGGGCCGCGCTCCAGCACGATGGGCCGGTAGCCCTGACGGGCCAGCAGCAGCGCTGCAAAAAGTCCGGCCGGGCCGAGGCCGCAGACCACGGGCCGGTGGGCCAGCGGCTGGGTGCCGTTCTCCACCGAAAAGTCGGTCCTGCCCCGGACGGTGACGCTGGGCGAAGCGCCTGCATAGGCAGGCTCCTCCCCTTCCTCCTTCAGGGACGCCGCCACGGTGTAGACCAGCTTGGGCTGGCCGTGGCGGGCGTCCACCGAGAGTTTGGCGATGCCCAGATGGCTCACCCTGCTGCGGGGGATCCGGGCGAGGTGGAGGGCTTTTTCATAGGCCTGCTGCTCCCCGGCGGAGAGGGGCAGGCGAATATCACGAATCAGGATCATATACTCAGTTACTTTCTATCTTGCACTGCACCACATAGCTGCCCAGCGCAAAGATCTTGTCGTTGGAGGGCACATAGAGGCGGCAGGCGATGTTCTGCTGGCCGATGGCAACGTAGAAGTCGTCGGCGTCGATCTCGATGACCACCTGCTCCGGGGTCAGGGCCTCCAGCGAACTGGCCGGGCCGCAGAGGGTGACGTTCATCAGCCGCTCGGTCCCCACGGTCAGGGTGTAGGTAGAGGGCAGGTTGACGACCTGCACACAGCTGGCGGGCAGGTTCATGGTCTTGGTCTCCAGACGGGAGCTGTCGAAGCTGACCGTGATGGTGGAGATATTGTCCAGCAGGCGGATGCCGCTGGGCAGCTCGATGGGCATCTCATACACCTTATCCAGCGCAAAGGTGGAAAGGTCGATGGTGCCCACCGACAGGGTGGACAGCTTATCGATCTGCGACTCCGGCCCGGCCACGTTGAGGGTCTTCTTGCTCAGGGAGTAGACCAGCACCGAGGGGTCGAAGTCCCGGGGGGCGTTGATGAAGCTCACCTTCACCGGCAATGTCGCCAGCTTGTACACCTGCAGCGTGACCTCGACGCTGTCCGCCTCGAGGGTAGTATACTCAAATTTCACCTCGCTGCCGCTGCGGGTGTAGAACCGCAGGTCGGTGTCCAGCGTGACGGGGCTGGTCAGCTCGCCGTTGTGGGTCACTTCGGCGGTGCAGGTCTCCACCTTGCTCAGCTCGGTGCTGGGGCCGGAGAGGGTCACGGTCTCCTTGGAGACCTCGGTGCCGTAGAGGATATAGCCGTCGGCGATCTTCAGATAGTTCGTCGTCACCTGAATGGGCAGGGTCTTCTCCTCCACCACATCGAACACCACGTCCACCGTGTTGCTGCCGTCGATGGAGACGGCCACGCCGGTAAGCAGAGTGCTCTGGCTGCGGACCTGAAGGCGGAGGGTCTTTTCGCCGCTGTCGCGGACGCTGGACCAGTCGGGATAGACGACGAAGTCGTTGGCCGACAGGCTGCCGATGGTGTAGCCGTCGCCGGAAAGCTTTAAATTGACCGTTTTTTCCTCCGCGTCAACGATGCTCAGGCCGCGGGAGGTGTAGGCGGACGAATCGTAGGTAAAGTCCACCGGGACATTATAGATGGTGGTCGTCGTGCCGGGCTGCACCACGATGGTGACAGCCATCCACGCGATGACTGCGCCCAGCAGCGACAGCAGCAGCCGGACACGGCGGTCGCTCAGCAGGCTGCGCTTAGGGGGCACGGCAGGCTTCATGCCGTTGTTCTGCTCGGTGCTCATTGCTGCTCTTCCTCCTCTTTGGCGTTCACCCAGTTCAGCAGGCGCTTGCCCCGGGCCTTCCAGCCCTCGGCGGCGCTCTTCTCGCTGGCCGTCTCCTTGGGGATCATCTCATCCACCAGACGGGTGTAGAGGGTCTGGCGGTCGAAGTGGCGAATGAGGACGCCGTTCTTCGCCATCGAGATGATGCCGGTCTCCTCGCTGACCACGATGGCGATGGCGTCGGAGTTCTCGGCGATGCCGAGGCAGGCGCGGTGGCGGGTGCCCATGTCCTTGCCGAGGTCGAGGTTGTTGGAAAGGGGCAGCACGCAGCCTGCGGCTTTGATGCGGCCATTTTCGATGATGGCCGCTCCATCGTGGAGGGGGGTGCCCTCGTAGAAGATGGTGCCCAGCACCTCAAGGTTGACCGCACTGTTCACGGGCGTGCCGGTGCGGACGATCTCCGAGAGGTTGGTATTCCGTTCCAGCACGATGAGGGCGCCGGTCTTGGTCTCCGAAAAGCGCTCGGCAGCATCGCAGATGGCGATGATGGCGCTGCGCCACGCGCCCTTGAGGCTGGTGTCGTTGTAGCGGCTCTTGTTGAAAAAGCGGTAGGCCCACTGGTCGGTCTGGCCCATCCGTTCCAGCGCACGCCGTATCTCAGGCTGGAACAGTACCACCAGCGTCAGCAGACCGACCTGCAACAGCGAGTTCAACAGCCAAGTAACGGTGCGCATATTCAGGATGTTGGCCACCAGATAGACCGCCAGCACGATGAGCGCGCCCTTGGCCAGCTGACCGGCCCGGGTGCGGTTGACGATGCCCAGAAGCTGGTAGATGAGGAACGCGATGATGAGGATATCCAGCAGGTCTACCAGCTTGAAGGTCTGAAAGTTTGCTACGATAGAGTTCAAAGTCATGGGTCACACTCTCCCGTTCACACAGCTTCGATGAGGGCGACGGCGTGGGCTGCGATGCCCAGCCCCTCGCCGGTAAAGCCCAGATGCTCTTCGGTGGTCGCCTTAACGCTCACAGCCTCCACCGGCAGCCCGAAGGCGGCGGCGAGCTTTTCCCGCATGACCGGGATGTAGGGGGCCAGCTTGGGGCGCTGGCAGAGGATGGTGGCGTCGATGTTCTCGATGCGCCAGCCCTGTGCGGCGACGATCTCCGCCACCCGGCGGGCCAGCACGAGGCTGTCCGCCCCGGCGTACTCCTCCGCCGTATCGGGGAAGTGCTGGCCGATGTCGCCCAGCGCTGCCGCGCCCAGCACGGCATCCATCACCGCATGGGCCAGCACATCGGCGTCCGAGTGGCCCAGCAGGCCCTTCTCATAGGGCACCTCCACGCCGCCAAGGATGAGCTTGCGGCCCTCCACCAGACGATGGACGTCGTAACCATGACCAATGCGCATCTTCTTTCCTCCGTTCTCCGCCCGGGGCAGGTCTTCCCGGGTCGTGATCTTGATGTTTGCGTAGTCGCCCTGCACCAGCTCCACCGGACGGCCCGTTAATTCGAACAGGCTGCAATCGTCGGTGACGAGGCGGGCGCGGGCCTCGTCCAGCTCGTCCAGCGCCGCCAGATAGGCTGCGCGGTCGAAGCACTGGGGCGTCTGCACCGCATAAAGGGTGCTGCGGTCGGGGGTATCCTCCACCATGCAGCCGACGGGCACCGTCTTGCCGCTGCCGCCCTTCGCCTGCTTGATGGTGTCCTTCACCGGCACTGCCGGGGCGGCAGCCCCGCAGCGGGCAGCCGCCTTCAGCACGGCGGCGATGACCTCCCCGCTCACGAAGGGCCGGGCCGCATCGTGGACGGCCACCAGCGCCCCGTGGGCAGCGGCTACGCCGTTCCGGGCGCTTTCGGCCCGGGTCGCACCGCCCCGCACCAGCTGCACCGGCTTTTTGCACCGGGCTGCGGCCCGCTCTGCGTTCTCGCCCGACGCGCCAGTCACCAGAACCAGCTCGTCCACCTCCGGGCACTCGTCGAAAGCCCGGACGCTCCGCTCCAGCACGGTCTCGCCGCCCAGATCAAAGCTCAGTTTATCAAATCCCATCCGGGTGGAGGAGCCTGCCGCCACCAGAACAGCCGTCACACGATAGTCCAATTTCTTACACCTGCCCCATTTTCTTCCTGCCCCATGCCACACTGCCCGGAGCTTATTATGACTCATTGAATATTATAGCGTATCAGGCCCCAAACTGCAACCGCCCACACCCATCAAAAATGCCCCCGTGCAGCACTTTTGGCGCTGAACGGGGGCATAAATTTCTGATGGGATTTCCGCGTTATGCGAGGATGGGCTCAATGGCAGCAGCCAGAGCATCCTTCTGAGCCTGTGCCTCGGCGAGGTCCTTGCCCAGCGTGGTGAAGTAGGTCTTGATCTTCGGCTCCGTGCCGGAGGGACGGACGACCACGGTAGCGCCGTTGTCCAGAGTGTAGATGAGGACATTTGCGGCAGGCAGGCCGGTCTCCTCGGGCTTCTTGTAGTCGGTGACCTTGACCACCTTGTGGCCGGCCAGCTCGGTGAGCGGCTCGTCACGCAGCTTCTGCATGATGGAGGCCATCTTCTCCATGCCGGTCAGGCCGGGGAACTCGAAGCTGTCCACCTTGTTCAGGTAGCGGCCATACTCCTTGTAGATCTCTTCCAGACGCTGCTTGATGGAGGAGCCGATGCTGCGGTAGTAAGCGGCCATCTCGCAGATGAGCATGGAGCCGATGACGGCGTCCTTATCGCGGACGTAGGGACCGGCCAGATAACCGTAGCTCTCCTCGAAGCCGAAGATGAAGCGATCCACCTCACCGGCAGCCTCCAGATTTGCGATCTGATCGCCGATCCACTTGAAGCCGGTCAGCACGCTGCGCATCTCCACGCCATAATGAGCGGCAATGGCGTCGGCCAGCGGGGTGGAGACGATGGACTTGACGGCGACGGGGTCCTTCGGCATGGTGCCCTTCTCGATGCGGCCTGCGCAGATGTAGTCCAGCAGCAGAGCGCCCATCTCGTTGCCGGAGACCAGCTCATAGCTGCCATCCGGGCACTTCATAGCGATACCCACGCGGTCGGCGTCGGGGTCGGTGGCCAGCATCAGGTCTGCACCGGTCTTGGTGGCGAGGTCGAGGCCCAGCTTCAGGGCATCGAAGATCTCAGGGTTGGGGTAAGAGCAGGTGGTAAAGTAGCCGTTGGGATACTCCTGCTCCGGCACGATGGTGATGTCGGTGATGCCCATATCGTTCAGGACGTGGGTGACCGGCACCAGACCGGAGCCGTTCAGGGGGCTGTAGACCAGCTTCAGGCCAGCCGTCTTGCACAGGCCCGGGCGCACCTGACGTGCCTCGATGGCAGCGTAGAGGGCGTTCTTGCAGTCGTCGCCCACAAAGCGGATGAGGCCCTGCTCGACACCCTCTGCAAAGGAGATGTACTTTGCGCCGGTGAGGACATCGGTCTTCTGGATCTCATCGTAGACGATAGCGGCGGCGTCATCGGTCATCTGGCAGCCGTCGGGGCCGTAGGCCTTGTAGCCGTTGTACTTGGCGGGGTTGTGCGAAGCTGTGACCATGATGCCCGCGTTGCACTCGTAGTAACGGGTGGCAAAGCTCAGGGCGGGAACCGGCATCAGCGCGTCGTAGATGCGCACCTTGATGCCGTTCGCTGCCAGGACCCCGGCAGCCGTCTTGGCAAAGATGTCGCTCTTGAGGCGGCTGTCGTAGCTGATGGCCACGGTCTGGCTGCCGCCCTGCGTCTTGACCCAGTTTGCCAGACCCTGCGTGGCCTGACGCACGACGTAGATGTTCATACGGTTGGTGCCAGCGCCCAGCACGCCGCGCAGGCCGGCGGTGCCAAACTTCAGCGCAACGGCGAAGCGGTCCTTGATCTCGTCGTCATTTCCCTCGATCTTGGCCAGTTCCGGCTTCAGATCTGCGTCTTCCAGATCTGCTGCCAGCCAGCGCTTATACTCATCCTGATACATATTGCACACCTTACCTTTGTTATTTTTGACCATAATGGACAAATTCATCCAAGTCTACTTATACTATAAGCTTTTAAACGCTTTGTGTCAATTCAGGATTATGTACCAAGTTTTCCCCCTCAAAACCAGCAAATGCTACAAATCGCGTCGGCTTTCCACTTTGCCGACCTCCCTCTGCCGCCATACAGGGCCAGTAGGCCACCCCTGCGTCGTCCAGCACTTCGGTCCAATGGCCCAGTCCAACGCCATTTTCGCACAGATACCGCATCAAAGGCATCAGCCGCCCGAAGTCGCCCGTCGGGCAGATGACCTGTTCCGTCGTGCATTCCCCGCCCTGCTGCCGCTGCACTGCCAACACGACACCCTCTTTCTCCAGGCTTGCGTAATAGCACAGCGTGTATGCGCGCTGATAGCCTTCGATATTCGAATAGGGCCGGGTATAACAGCAGTACTCTTTCGCAACCATATGATCCTTCCTCCGATCTTGTTTTTTGCCTGTTCTCATTGCGCGTGTCTCGTTGACATCTCACATGCCCTCTAATATAATAGATTCAGATAAAAAATTGTGTCGAACCCGGACGGCAACGCCCTGCTTTTTCCATTTCTTAGTCGTTTCTTATCCAACGATTTTACATTTTTCGTCCATCATTTCAAAATAAACATCGGCGCTACGTAGAATCATGCAATGATTCTTTTTTGAGATGGATACAACAGCACAAATCAAAAAATTTTAATGGCCCTGCCGCCCCCTGTCGGGCAGAAAGGAGCGCCCCATGTACGCAGTCCTCAAGAGCTTCGGCCTCAAGGGCCTCAACGGCTTCCCGGTAGAGGTCGAGGCCGACATCTCGGGCGGGATGCCCGCCCTCTCCATCGTCGGCCTGCCGGACTCTGCCGTCCGGGAGAGCGGCGACCGCGTTCATGCGGCCCTGAAGAATCTGGGCTTCAAGTGGCCCGACCGCCGCATCACCATCAACCTTGCCCCGGCCGATGTCCGCAAGACCGGCCCGGTGTACGACCTGCCCCTGCTGCTGGCCGTGCTGGCGGCCTCCGGGCAGCTGGAAACGCCGCCGAAGGACACCGCCTTTCTGGGTGAGCTGGCGCTGGACGGCAGCCTGCGGCCCGTATCCGGCGTGCTGCCGATGGCACTGGAAGCCGCCGCCAGCGGGGTGCGGGCGCTCTACGTCCCGGCGGAGAACGCCGCCGAGGCCGCTGAGGCCGGAGGCAGCGAGATGCAGGTCTTCCCCGCTGCAACGGCCCGTCAGGTCGTGGACGCTCTGCGGGGCGTCCAGCCCATCCCGCCTACGGCTCCTGTTCCCTTCGACCCTGCCGATGCATGGAACCATGTCCCTGACTTCTCCGACGTCTGCGGTCAGCCGCTGGCCCGCCGGGCGATGGTCATTGCCGCTGCAGGCGGGCACAACGTCCTGCTCATCGGCGCACCCGGCACCGGCAAATCCATGCTGGCCCGGCGTCTCCCCGGCATCCTTCCCCCGCTGAGCCGGGAGGAGGCTGTGGAGACCACCAAGATCTATTCCATCGCCGGGCAGATGCCCGCAGGCCGGGGCCTCGTGACGGCCCGGCCCTTCCGCAGTCCCCATCACTCGGCCAGCTCGGCGGCGCTGGCGGGCGGCGGCGCACTCTTCCGCCCCGGCGAGTGCAGTCTGGCCAACTGCGGCGTCCTCTTCCTCGACGAGCTGCCCGAGTTTTCCCGCGAGAGCCTCGAGGTGCTGCGCCAGCCCCTCGAGGACGGCTGCATCACAGTCAGCCGGGCCGCCGGCAGCGCCACTTACCCCAGCCGCTTCCAGCTCGTTGCCGCCATGAACCCCTGCAAGTGCGGCTACTACGGCCACCCCACCCGGGCCTGCACCTGTTCCCCCAGCGCGGTGCGGCAGTACCGCAGCCGGGTGTCCGGCCCGCTGCTGGACCGCATCGACCTCTGCGTCGAGATGGACCCCGTCGCCTTTGACGAGCTGCACAGCGTCTCTCCCTCTGAGAGCAGTGCCGAGCTGCGCAGGCAGGTCCTTGCGGCGCGGGCCATTCAGGCCCAGCGGTACGCTGCCCCCGGCTACGAGGGCGTGCACTGCAACGCCCAGCTCACCGCCGGGCAGGTGCGGCGCATCTGCCGGATGACCCCTGCCGCCGAGCAGCTCCTGCGGGCCTCCTACGAGACGCTGGGCCTCTCGGCCCGCGCCCACGACCGCATCCTCCGGGTGGCCCGCACCGTGGCCGACCTCGCAGGCAAGCGCCTCCTCGACGAGGACTCCCTGCTGGAAGCGCTGCAGTACCGCGCACAGGAAAAGGTCGAGCTGACGTTCTGAGACCACAAAAAGCTCCCCCGGCAGTCCAAGCCGGGGGAGCTTTGTCGTTGCTATAGCAGTTTCTCAGAATCTCCGCCATGTATCGGGCAGGAAGAGCACCAGCATCGGGAAGATCTCCAGACGGCCGGCCAGCATATCGAAGATGAGCACCAGCTTTGCGAAGTTGGAATAAGCCCCGAAGTTCATCATGGGGCCGACCTGATTGAGGCCGGGGCCGATGTTGTTCAAGGTGGCGGCGACGGAGGTGAAGTTTGTCACCATGTCAAAGCCGTCCAGACTCACCAGCATCAGGCTCGCTCCAAAGAGGAAGATGTAGGCCGCTATATAGACGTTGGTGGTACGGATGGTCTCGTGGTTGACCAGCTTGCCGTCCATCCGGACGGGAGCCACCACCTGCGGGTGAAGGGCCTGTTTCAGCTCCTTGCCCAGCGTCTTGCCCAGCAGCAGGAAACGGCTGACCTTGATGCCGCCGCCGGTGCTGCCCGCACAGGCACCCACGAACATCAGCAGCACCAGCACCTCTTTGGCCCACGTCGGCCAGCGGTCGAAGTCACAGCTGGACAAGCCGGTGGTCGTGATGCTGGAGCCGA
>NZ_DAWCVJ010000015.1:0-39104 GCF_052358865.1 Faecalibacterium sp. | reverse complement strand
CGTTTTTTCCCGGCTGGGGTAGGGTGCGTACCTGTTTGCGGATGTTGGTATCCGCCCGTAGGTTGCGCACCTGTTCATTAACAGCCGCACATGGACAGGCAGCCGACCGCCGTATTTATCATCCGCACGGTCACACAGCAGGTTGATAAGCTGGCTTTGGAGCATGGCGAGAATGAAGTTGAACGTGGTGTCTGTGTCGCTCATAATCAAAAACAGAATCGTCTTTTCATCCCCGATGGTGTCCAGCTCCATTTCATCGTCCTCCATCAGTTCCCGCACTTCCCGGATGTCAAACGGGGCTAAACGGGCACCGCAGCTTATCAGGATGGAGGAACGGGTCTTGCCCGCCGACAGCAAAAACTTTTTGTACTGCCGGACGGCGAAGTGGTCCGGGTCTTTCTGTTCCAGCCGCTCAAACATGAGGTCCACCGGGCTTTGAAAGTCCGGGTCATCCTCGCGGGCTTCACTGGCATTTATCATTTCCAGCAGGGTGGTGAAGTTCATTTCTTCTGCCGGGGCCTCGTACCAGATGTAGCCGATAAGCGCGGTGTAGAACAGCCGTTCCGACTTCACCCAAAAATCTTCTGCTGATTTTTCACCCTCGCCCTTGGTGTTGGCGATAAGGGTATTCACCAGCTTCAGCACGTCCTTTTCCGAGTGGATGTAAACAAAGGGGTTGTACTTCATGGACTTGGAAAAGTTTATCGTGTTCAGGATTTTCACCCGGTAGCCTGCCCGCTGGAACATTTGGCCTGTTTCGAGAACCAGTGTGCCTTTCGGGTCTGTGACCACGAATGAGGTGGGATAGTCAGAAGTGGGAAAACATTGCATGAGGTTGGGCTTCACATAGAAGCGGGTCTTGCCGCTGCCGGAGCCGCCAATCACCAGCACATTCTTGTTCCGGGCTGTCTTGGGGTCTTTGGGCCGCCCGGTCATAGTCAGGCGTTCGGTCTGGGTCAGCAGGATATTGTTTTCAAACTTGGGGTCGATGTACGGGGCAATGTCCTTGGCGGTGCCCCACCGGGCAGAGCCGTATTCTTCACCCTTGCGGTATTTCTTGGCGTTCTTGCCTTTGCTGTACACGATGAGCCGGACAGCCACCGCACCAACAACGCCCACGCACAGGTCAAACAGATGCAGGCTGGGCAGCGGGCTTGCAAAGGCGACAGAGATGCCGCCCGTCAGGTGGAGCAGCTTTGCCGAAGCATCTGCGCCCGCCGCAAGACGGTACGCCTGCCCGCATTTGGCGAACAGGTACACGAACAGCAGATACGGCAGATTCAGCACCAGCAGCTTTTTCAGTTCAGACTTCATCGTTCCAGCCCCCTTTGCTTGATTTTTTCTTTCGCACGTTTCGGCTGCTGGGCCGCTTTCTGCTTAGCCACTGCCAGCACTTTGCGGATGGAGGGCCGCTGCTCCTTGGAGAGCGTTTTGGCCGTGAACTCCCGGAACGCCTGTTCCAGATTGTCCGCGTCCTTGGCCTTGAAGATCACGATGTAGTGGGGCGGCTGGGTGGTCTTGTCCTTGCGTAAGGTGAAGTCCACGCCGTACTTCTTGGCGCAGGGCTTAAACGCCCCGACGTTCGCCTCCGTGACTTCAATGTTGGTCAGAGCCGCACCGTGGGCTTTCAGCTGTTTCAGGCTTTGCTTGCCGTGGTGCAGCTTTGGCCCCTTGGCCCGGTGCTGCAAATATTTTTTCAGGGCAGCTTGCAACGCTTGGGCGGTGAGTTTGCCTGTTTTCATGGACAGGGCAATGGTTTTCTGGGTGACTTCTTCCTGCAATATGAATCCCTCCTTGTTGCAGAAAATTCAGAGCGGCAGCTAGGGTGGAACCACCAGCCGCCGCAGGTAAAGGGTTCTCATGGATGGACGCTCCTTTCGGTCAGTTGTTGGGCGGGCGCCCCCAATCGGGCTGCGCCATATCGTGCGCCACAAGGGACGCATAGTAGCTGTTGATGGTGCTGGGGGCGTTGAACAGCATGGCCCGCAGGTATTGCTTGATGTTGCGGACTTTGGTGGTGTTATCCCGCAGGCAGTCCATGACGAACTCGATGTGATGGCTGTCCAGCTTCAGGAACTTGGCCTTGACCAGCTCTGCCGGATAATCGTCCCCGGCAACCCGGATGGACTTGCGGCTGGTACAGACAGTTTCCAGCAGGATGTCCACAATTTCGTCCAGTTGTTCCCGGTCTATCCGGGGATTCTGGATGAGGGTGTCATACTCGATGTTCTCCAAAATCAGGTCCCGGTAGATTTGATAGGCCGCTTCCTTTCGGCTTCTTGTCCGTTCCGGCGGCGGTGCCGCTGCCTCGTCCTCGTCCAAAGGCAAGGGGTTTGGGGAATGGATAGGAATGGAATCGGTATTTAATCCCTCTTTCTTTTGTTTTTCTGTAATTAGTTTATCTTTATTTAATTGCATTGGATTTTCCAACGTAGGGTTTTCCTGCGTGGGATTCTCCAACGTTGGATTTTCCAATGTAGGTGAAACCGATGCAGGAACGGGCTGCGGCAGCTCGAAGATCACATAGTCTGCACCGCGCAGCCGTCCTTTCTCGTCCCGTTCTCTGGAACGCTGGATGTAGCCTGCCTGTTCCAGTTCCCGGATAGCCTGCCGTATCGCGTCTATGCTTTCCCGGTTGATACGGGCCAGCCCTTGCAGGGTGTAGTCCCAATCTTCCGGCAGGGAGAGCATTTGGGAGAGTAAGCCCTTGGCTTTCAGGGACAAGGCCCGGTTCCGCAGGTGGTGGTTTGACATGACCGTATAGCCGCTGTTCTTTTCTACCCGAAATACTGCCATTTCACGGATGCCTCCTTTCGCTGTAAACAAAAAAAGCAGCGTCCATTTGCTCCCAGTGATGGGAGAAGTGAACGCTGCGCGTACTTGATAATTTTTAGGTTGTGTGGTATATAAAAGGCAACTGGATTTCAAACACAGCTGCCCATCGGGGTGCGATACAAGCAAGTTGCTATCCGATGACCTCAAAAACAAATTGTACTACGATGGTTTTTGAAAAGTTCTGTATCACTACTCGCACCACAACAACAAAATCCGAACTTTTTTCCGATAGGAGAAGGGTTCGGATTTTTTGTGTTCTTCGGAAAACAGAACGAATCCCTTGCTTCCATCGAAAAACGTCCTAGACCTTATCATAAGAAAGCACGACAGACCACTGTAAGAGTGCCGTAAGGCGGAAAGGACACAAACATGAAGTACGATGCAAGAGCCTGCCATTTCAACATGGATACCGGCTGTGTGGAACTGCTGCTCCGGGATGGGAGAATGATCTCCATTGACTGCACTGGGGTCGAGGATGAATTGGACGTGACCATGGCGCAGAGGTCGGAGTTAGATTATCTCATCTACAATGACCCGCTTGGCTATGCAGACTTGATTCTGAACGGTGACCCAGAGGGATACTTGAAAAACGTAACAGGGAACCATGGGCTAGAAGATTGATCTTCCCATAAAATCGTATTGAAAAAACACCGCCTATCTGCGTAATGAAACGCAGGTGGGCGGCGTTTTACGCTATCGGCTCTGAGGCTGCCGGAAGTTACAGCTTACGCAAGACTTTCAATGATCTCTGCGCTTTTTTCAATGCCGATGACCCCGCTATCCAGCGCAATATGATAGTTGGCGGCATCGCCCCACTTCATATCGGTATAGAAGCGGTAGTAGGCGGCGCGGCGCTTATCTTTTTCCTTCAGCCGGGCTTCGGGTGATTTTTCCCGCTCCCCATAGACCCGCACGATGCGGTCTGCCCGGAACTTCAGGTCGGCGTGGACAAAGACCTTCAGGCAGTCGGTGCGGTCCTGTAAGATAAAGTCGGCGCAGCGTCCTACGATGACGCAAGGCTCTTTTTCCGCCAGCTCCCGGATGATCCGGTATTGCAGCTTCCAGAGCAGGTCCTCGTTGGTGGGACCGAAGCTGCGGTCGGTGAAAGCAGAGGCAAGGAAACCGCCGGGGGTGTACTCTCCGGCCTCCTTGATGTAGTTTTCGTCAAAGCCGCTTTCGGCGGCCAGCTTCTGGATCAATTCAGCGTCGTAGCACTGGACGCCCAGATGCTCTGCCACCAGTTTGCCGATGGTTCTGCCGCCACTGCCAAATTCCCGGCTGATGGTGATGATGCGTTTTTCCATTAGAGTTCTCCCTTCTCATTCAATTCGCGGTAGGTCTTGAAAATCAGATAGCCTGCGATCAGGAAGGTGAGGATATCCGACAGGGGCATAGAGTACAGCACGCCGTCCAGCCCGAAGAACCGGGGCAGCAACAGGGCAAAGCCCACGCCGAACACCACCTCACGCACCATGGACAGGGCGGTGGATTCCGCCGCCTTGCCCATGGCCTGCAAAAAGATGAAGCAGGCCTTGTTGACACAGGCCAGAATGATCATGCACAGGTAGATGCGGAAGGAGCGCACTGCAAAATCCGTGTAGTAGACGCTCTCGTTGGCGGCACCGAACAGGGCAATGAGCTGCCGGGGAAGCAGCTCCACCAGCACCAGCGCAACGGCGCCCACGGTGGCTTCTGCCAGCAGTAACTTCGTGAACAGCTCCTTTACGCGGGCGGACTTTTTTGCGCCCATGTTGAAGCCCACCACGGGGATGCAGCCAGCCGCCATGCCCACCACGATGGAGATGACGATCTGGAAGAACTTCATCACGATGCCCACCACTGCCATGGGGATCTGTGCGTACTGCTCCTGCCCGAACACGGCATCCAGTGCGCCGTATTTGCGGATCATGTTGTTGATGGCCGCCATTGCCGCCACAAGGCTGATCTGAGACAGAAAGCTGGTCATGCCAAGGGTCAGGGTACGGCTGCAGATAGAGCCCTTCAGCCGGTAGTCGCCCTTTTTCGGACGGATGATCTTCATGTGCAGCAGATACCACACCGCCAGCACCGCCGTGACCACCTGACCGATGACCGTAGCTACTGCCGCACCCATCATGCCCCAGCGGAAGCCGAAAATGAAGATGGGGTCGAGAATGATGTTCAGCACCGCACCCGCAAGGGTGGACACCATGGCAAACCGGGGGCTGCCGTCGGCACGGATGATGGGGTTCATGGCCTGCCCAAACATATAAAAGGGCACGCCCAGCGTGATATAGAAGAAATATTCCTGCGAGTGATGATAGGTCTCGGCGTTCACCGTTCCACCGAACATGGCAAGAATGGTGTCCGCAAAAATCAGATAGAGCGCGGCCAGCAGGATGCTGCTGACCAGACACATGACCACTGCGTTGCCGACGCTCCGCTTTGCCTTGGGGACTTCGTTCTGTCCAAGGCTGATGCTGACGAAGGCGCAGCAGCCGTCACCGATCATCACGGCAATGGCCAGCGCTACCACCGTCAGGGGGAACACGACGGTGTTGGCGGCGTTGCCGTAGGAGCCCAGATAGCTGGCGTTTGCAATAAAGATCTGATCCACGATGTTGTACAATGCGCCGACCAGCAGCGAAATAATGCACGGGATCGCATACTTTTGCATCAGCTTGCCGATGCGTTCCGTGCCGAGAAATTGATTGGAACTTTCCATGGGATTCACCTTACCTTTCCATTTTAAGGTGTATCTGAAAACAAAGAAAATGACGAATATTTCGCAAACACAAGCGGGATTTAAGGCAAATAGCCGCAGGAATCCTTTGTGGATTTCAAGGCTGTTTAACGCAAAATCCAGCTGTGTTTGTAGAAATAGGCTAAATTTTCGACTTTTCAGATACCCCCTAGGGCAAAAAAAACAACGGGCAGCCCTCATGCAACCGGTTTTACGCATGAGTGCTACTCGTTGTACGAAATCATTATAGCCTGCCTGTCTGGAATTTGCAAAGGCAGTTTTGCACAAGAATTGTACTGGGCATTCTGCGCAGATTGCACGAGGAAAACTTTGTGGAAGATGCCCTTTGAAGCCCGCCAACCTACCGTGGTACAATAAAGTAAAGAGTAAAATCACGCTGGAAAGTCTGTTTTTGCAGCCTTTCCATACAAGGGAAAGAGGCAATACCATGTCACGGTTTCAAGCGGGAGCGCTGGTGGTCTACGGAAATCTGGGAGTGCATGAGGTGGAAGGGGTCGGGCTGCGGCGATTTTGTGATGAGCCTGCCAGAGAGTACTACACCCTCCGGCCTTATTTTTCGGATTCCCACGACCGCAGCTATATTCCGACTGCAAAAGAAGGCGCCCTGCGCCCAGTGACCCCGCCACAGCAGGCAGCAGCCGACCTTGCACGCATCAAAGAGGAGAATCTGCCTATCCCGGCGGGGGTACAGACAGCGCTGGCAGAACATTATCAGGCGCTGCTCCACACCAATGATTTTTACCAGTACCTGACCCTGTTCAAGGAGCTGGGGCAAAAGCAGACCCAGCAGCAAAGCCGCGGCCGAAAGATCAATGCCATGGATGCGTACTTTTACCAGATGGTAGAGCGTGTCCTGCAGGAGGAGCTGGCGGTGACCTTCGGGGAATCGCAGCAGAAGGCAGGCAGACGGCTTCTGGAGGTTTTGCACTAAAGCCGCATGGTGATTTTTATCTCAACTGATTTCCACAACGAAAAGACCGCTTCCGTTCAAAAAAGGAGGCGGTCTTTTGCGTCCGGCAGATCTACCACTGGCCAAAAGGATCGGGAAATGTTTAAATTATTCTATCATCGTATATTTTAAAATTCAATCCTATACTTTTTGGTGCGTATATAAATCGGAGCAACTTTGTAGGAATTAACAAAGCATGGCGGTACTGCTGATGCTGTCGCTGCTCATCCAATCGCTGTACAACATCGTGGATAGTATTTTTGTGGCACGACTGTCGGAAACGGCCTTGACTGCCGCCTCTCTTGTATATGCCATCCAGTTTTTGATGATCGCCATTGGCGTGGGCACCGCCGTGGGTCTGAACGCCCTGCTCTCCCGGAAGCTAGGGCAGAAAAAGCCGGAGGAAGCCTGCCGTGCCGCCACCACCGGGCTGTTTCTGATGTTGGGTACTTCACTGGTGTTTACGCTGGTGGGGCTGCTGTTCTCGAACCGGATCGCTGCCGCCCTGACCAACGATCCCGAATTGCAGTAGCTGTGCCGGGAATACCTCTCGGTGAACCTCGTGCAACAGGGCGTTCCCCGTCGGAAATGCTCTGTTTCTCTTTGCTGGCGGTGTGATGAGCCTGTTCTGCCTGCCGTTATGCGATTCTTTCATCGTTCAACATTTCTTCAAACTGTGCCAGATCTCTACGACCGGATCCTCTGCGTTACTGTGCGCTTGCGTAAGCGGCTGCACTGTCACCGGCGATGCGGCCAAAGACAACGAAGTCGGCCACAGCGGTGCCGCCCAGACGGTTTGCGCCGTGGACGCCGCCGGTCACTTCACCGGCTGCAAACAGGCCGGGGATGGCGGAGCCGATGAGCCTGCGCACGCACCGTTTCTTTGCATCGCTCTCTCCCTATGGCGACCCCGCTCTTTCTGATTTGAAACTCCTTCTTGCAATCTCTTTCCAATTATGGTATATACATCATACGAAAATCCGTCCATGAAAGAACGTGTCATCGTTCCATGATGTATAAAAGAAAGTCCCCGCCCGGAGAAAGGATATATCCCCATGCAGATCAACGACCGCTTCGGCGCAGCCGCCGTTTTTGAGACCGTATCCCTGCCGGACGGCACCGAAGCCGCCGTACCGACAGAGCACGCAGCAGCCCTCTATGTCAATGAGCAGCCCGCATTCCGGGTGGTGTGCACACCGGAGCTGCTGCCGCAGCTGACGCTGGGGCGGCTGCTGACGGAGGGGTGGATCGCATCCGCCGGGGAAGTGGAGCAGATCGCCGTCTGTGCCGAGGGGCTGAAGATCAGCGTTCACCTCACCCACCCGCTGACGGCGCGGAGCGCAGCGGCGCAGGAGGTGTCCAGCTGCTGCACCGACAACATCACGCTGGGCAGCCCCGTGGAGCTGCAGCCCCTGCGCGGCGCGCCCCAGCTGGACCTGCCGCCGGAATGGGTGGACGCCCTCGCCGCCGCCATGAGCGCGGGCCTGCCCCTCTATCAGGCCACCCACGCAGTCCACAGCTGCTTCGTGCTGCACCGGGGTCGCATCCTCTGCGCCTGCGAGGACATCGGGCGGCACAATGCGCTGGACAAGGCCGTGGGCAGCGTGATGCTGGCCGGCGTCCCGCTGCACGAATGTATCCTCTACACCAGCGGCCGCGTGCCGGTGGACATGGTGCGCAAGGCCATCCGGGCAGGCGTCCCGGCACTGGTGAGCAAGACCATGCCCACCGTGCAGTCGCTGGAGCTGGCGCAGGAATATGGCTTACGGCTGCTCTGCGGCCGGAAACATCCGCTAACATCGTCAAAAAGTGTGGGGTGACCCCGGTTCGCGTTGACTTACTTTTCGTCCATGTGATAATATATTAACGAAGAGACCACTCCGCTTGTTGCAGCAGGCTGAGCGGTCATTTTCGTGTCTGGGAAACTTTTCCCGCACAACCAAAAAACAGGCAGGTGATAACATGAAGCAGGCAACCAACCCGTTTGCGCCCGTCCCGCTGTGGCGCAGACGGCTGCCGGGCTACGCGGCCATGGGCGCTGCGACGATCGCCATGGCGGTCGGCCTCATCGCAATGCAGAACGCACGCACCACGATCGCAGGCACCCTGCTGCCGGTGTCGGAGGCGGATGCAGCCACCTACGGCATCAGCGCGGTGTACCAGCTCGACGACGGCAGCTATCGCGTGGAGGGCGTGCAGAAGGGCTTCCAGAGCGATGTGCAGGCTGCCGTGACCATCGACGCCGAGGGCAATGTCTCCGCTGTGGAGATCCTCTCGCAGGCGGAGACGGACAGCCTCGGCGGCCAGTGTGTCGCTCCGGAGTTCACGTCCCAGTACCAGGGCGCGGCTCCCTTTACGCTGGCAGGCAAGAGCTACACCGTGACCGACCCGGCCACCGGCGCAGCCTATGCAGCAGCCAGTGCATCCGATGCGTCCGCTGCGGCACAGGATTTCGACCCCGCACAGTGGAACGTGTCCGACACCTCTCCCGAGGCAGAGGCCACCCGCAGGATGTATGCGGCGGGGCTGACCCTCTCGGCCCTGAACGGACAGTCTCTGGACGACGAGCTGCCGCCCCCGCTGGATTCCAGCGCCGAGGCCGTGGCACGCCGGAAGCTGTACGCTGCGGGCCTGAGCAAGAGCGCACAGGACGGCGAGGCGCAGGCTCTGCCCTACGCGGACTGGTCGGCTGAAAAGCAGTCGGCCTACCGTCTTGCCGAGGCCGGGCTGACCGCCGGGCCGTCCGATAGCGGCGCTGTCAGCGCAGACCTCACCGAGGTGGACGCCCTTTCCGGTGCGACCATCACCTCGTCGGCAGTGACCACCGTGGTCAACGATTCGTATTTCTATGTAACTGAGGTGCTCCGCGCAGAGTGACCTCAACGGAGGAATGGAACCTATGGCAAAAACTGATTTTCTGACGGCTGATATGACCCGCCGCCAGTTCATGAAGATCTCGGGCAAGAGCCTTGCAGGGCTTACCCTCTCCGCATCCATGCTGTCCCTCTTCGGCTGCTCGCAGAAGCAGGTGGACAGCGGCGCAGTGGCCACTTGGGCGCTGCCGCAGGGTCTGCTGGTGGTCAACGCCGACCTGTGCACCGGCTGCCAGCGCTGCGAGATCAACTGCACCCTGACCAACGACGGCGTGTGCTCCTCTTACATCAGCCGCGTGAAGATCCAGCGCCGCCTGAATCTGGACGGTGCCGGCAACGGCCTGCTGTCCGGCAACGACAACTGCTTTGTCTACTTCCCGGATACCTGCCGCCAGTGCGAGGACCCCGCTTGCGGCAACGCCTGCCCCCAGAAGGCCATTACGACCAACGAGCAGGGCATCCGCGTGGTGGACACCGACAAGTGCATCGGCTGCGGTGCCTGCCACGAGGCCTGCCCCTGGCATATGCCCACCGTCAACCCCGAGACCGGCAAGTCGTCCAAGTGCATCGCCTGCGGTGCCTGCGTGGCAGGCTGCCCGTCCGGCGCTCTGTCCATCGTGGACTGGGATGCCGTCACCAGCGCAGCACAGGCTGCCTACATGGACCTGTAAGGAGGAACAACAATGGCTGAAACGTATGGCTGGGCAGGCAAGATCCTGCGCGTTGACCTGACCACCGGTGCGATCACCACCGAGGACGACGCAAAATACCATAAATATATCGGCGGCATGGGCATGGCCTACCGCATCATGTACGACGAAGCTCCCATGGACCTCGACCCCTACGACGAGAAGGCACAGGTCATCTTCGGCGTCGGCCCCCTGACCGGTGCCGGCGTGCCCTGCTCCGGCCGGATGAACGTCACCTTCCGCTCCACCTGGTCCAAGGGCAGCTCCATCATCGACGCCCACATGGGCGGCCACATCGGCCCCATGCTGAAGTATGCGGGCTGGGACGGCATCGTCATCACCGGCATCTCCGCAAAGCCCGTCTACCTGCGAATCGAGGACGACGAGGTCTCCCTCGAGGACGCTTCTGACATCTGGGGCAAGGGTACGTTCGCGTCCAACAAGTGGATGGTGGAGCAGAACGGCCGTGAGTTCGAGACCGCTTCCATCGGCCCTGCCGGTGAGAATCTGGTGGACTACTCCACCCTGAACACCAGCTTTGGCAACTCCGGCGGCGCCGGTCTGGGCGCTGCCATGGGCAACAAGAAGCTGAAGGGCCTGGCCATCCGCGGCACCGGCAGCGTCAAGGTCGCCGACCCCAAAAAGGTGCTGGAGCTGTCCAACTACATGATGGGCAACCTCATCGGCGGCAACAACAACCACAACGTCCCCGCACAGCCCCAGAGCTGGGCCGAGTACAGCGCCACCTCCGGCAAGAACCGCTGGTCCGGCGCACCGGGCCGTATGTGGAAAAAGGCTCCCGGCGGCCCCGTGGATACCGGCGAGCAGCCCTACAACGACATCAACAAGATCGCGCTGCGCTGCTTCAAGGGCTACTTCGACTTCGGCGCACCGGCAGCAGAGTACACCGTCAAGAACGGCGGCTGCTCCTCCTGCCCCATCCGCTGCTACACCGAGTATGATGTGGACCCGCTGGCCGATTACGACCTGCCCACCCACAACTCCAACACCTGTATGCCCGTGCTGTACGGCACCCGCGTCTACCCGGACGGCGTCCACGACTTCAAGTACGAGGGCGACGGCACCATGGTCATCAATCTGGCATGGTCCCACGCCGTCGATGACATGGGCCTGTGGGACAACTACGGCAACCTGAACCGCGACCTGCTGTGGGTCCTGCGGATGCCCCGCGAGGAGGCCACCAAGTACATCAGCGAGGCTGAGTACGACTCTCTGCCCTGGGAGTGGGAGAAGGCCGGCGATCCCCGCTGGGAGGTGGAGCTGATCCGCCGCATGGCCTATGGCGAGGGCGACCTGTCCGTCATCGCAAAGGGTACGCTGGCCATGATGGAAAAGTTCGGCCTGCCCAAGAGCTGGCTGGACCGCACCGACGGTGCCACCAACTCCAACCTGATCTACAACGGCTTCCCCAACCACCACGGCCCCGCAGAGGCATGGCAGGTTGGTATGCTGTACAATCTGGTGTATAATAGAGACTGCATGATCCACGAGATCGTCTGCGAGACCGGCTCCGGCGCACCCTACGAGGTGACCAAAAAGGTCATGGAGGACTTCTTCGGCGAGGGCTGCTACGACAAGGCCAAGGCCTACACGCCCATCAACGAAAACAAGGCAAAGCTGGCCGCCTACTGCGTCAACGATAAGAACTTCCACGACTCTGCTACCCTCTGCAACTGGATGTGGCCCATGACCCAGTCTCCCTCCAAGGAGCGCAATTACCACGGCGACCTCGACCTGCAGGCAGATTTCATGACCGCCGTCACCGGCGAGACCTACACGCAGGCCGGTCTGCAGGAGGCAGGCGAGCGCATCACCCAGATGCTGCGCGCCATGACCGCCATCAGCTTCCAGAAGAACTGCGGCAGCGCAAACCTCCGTCAGGAGCACGACGCCATCTGCGACTGGGTCTTCGACAAGGAACCCGACTTCAAGGCATTCGAGGAAGGCACCACCAAGCTGGACCGCGCCGACATGGAGAAGGCAAAAGACCTCTTCTATGACATCTTCGGCTGGGACAAGACCACCGGCGTGCCCACCCGCGAGACGCTGGAGAAGTTCGACCTCGGCGACATGGCCGACGATCTGGAAGCACGCGGCATCTACGACCAGACTCCCTCTGAGGAGACTGCAGCCCAGTAATTCACAGAAACGAGAGGAATTATCATGCTGTTTGGCAGACGCAAACCCGGTTATACCACCACGGTGGACGCCGCCGCTGACCCGGAGCAGGTCATCCTCGACCTGCAGAAGGCGGAGATGGCCGCCAAGAAGAAGCCGAAGGCCGAGGTCTTTGACATCGACGCAGCCAGCGAGACGGCCCGCCGCCTGAAGGAGACCGGAAGTATGTTCGACGGCAGCGCCGCCAAGACCGGCGAGGACGTCATCGCCGCGGTGGAGCGGGAGACGGACGCGCTGGCCGCAAAGCAGGCCGGGGCACAGCCCGCGCCCGCCCAGACGAGCACCCCGGACGATGCCGAAAAGCCGCAGCTGCTGGATTTTCTGGCCGCTGCGCCGGAGGCGGAGGGCGACCCCTACGCCGACCAGCCCACCGTCACCGCACCGGAGCTGCCTGAGCTGACCCCGGCGCAGGAGCTGGCGGGCTACATCCGGTCCCGCTCGGCGGCGGCTCTGGTCACGCCCCACGCGCTGCTGGTCAGCGAGGTGGAGAACGCCGACGAGCTGCTGGCCCAGATGCCAGCTGACCCCCAGTGCGCAGACATCGTCTCCCGCACCGGCGCGAAGGACACCTACTACTATTCCAGCGCCAACATGAGCGACAACTACGCGATGATCGCCCAGCTCATCGAGGACAGGGACCTCTGCGTCATGGTAGCCGAGATGGTGCGGTTCAACGCCCGCGTCTACCCCAGCGCCACCCCGCTGCGCTACTTCCGCCGCTCGCCCTACGACCTGACGCAGGAGGCCATCGAGCAGACGTGGCAGGCCATGCAGGGCAGGCCGGAGTACGCCGACATCGAGGAGCTGACCAACAACCAGAATGAGCGGTTCCTCTTCTCCACCAAGCACCTCACCCGCCGCTATGCAAAAGCCATCAGCGACGTGGACGAGTGGACGGACTGAGCCGTCTATCACAACTGAACAGGATAAGAGCTTCTTTGAGCAAAGGTGTCTAAACCGTCCGGCAATCGAAGTCGTTTTCGTAAGCAGCGCACACTGCTTACGAAAACAGCTTCTGACACCGCGCCGCAATGCTAAGGGCTGTATCAGCCGGCATTCAAGGGTGGCGGGGGAAACCCCGCCGCCTTCCCGCAGAAGAAACGCTGCAATTTGAAAAAAAGAACTCCTCCCATCCACACAGGGGCTTTCCGGGCCGCACTGTCACTGCAAGGACAGGCGCTGCCCGGGGAGTGCCATCGGCAAAGACAGCCTGCAAGCTGTCTTTCGTCCGGAACGTGCGGAGCTTCTGCGGAGGCGTTTTGATTTTCGGTCAAGACGTCTCCGCTTCTTTTTTACCTGCCTTTTTGATAAAGAGAACACCCCGCCGCTGCCCGCCTGAGCCATAGCAGGCCGCGCCGCTGCGGGCTTTTGGAGGAAGTTTATGAAACAGCCTTTCTGTGCGCCCTCTGAGGCGCTGCGCCGCGTGCTGGATGCAGCTGCAGCCCTGCCAAGACCGGCGGCGGAGACCCTGCCGCTGGACGATGCGGTCGGCCGCATCGCCGCCGAGACCCTGTCGGCCCGGATGGACCAGCCGCCCTTTGACCGCAGCCCCCTCGACGGCTACGCCCTGCACAGCGCCGACACCGCCGGGGCCAGCCGCGAAGCTCCCGTCACCCTGCCGGTGGTCATGAAGCTCTACGCCGGAGATGCCCCCGCCTCTCCCCTGCCCGCAGGCTGTGCAGCCCGCATCATGACCGGTGCGCCCCTGCCCGAGGGCGCGGACTGCGTCCTGATGCAGGAGCTGACCGACGGCGGCGAGGACGCCGTCCGGCTCTATGCCGCCCTGAAGCCGGAGGAGAACGTGGTGTTCCGGGGCGGGGACATCGCCGCCGGTACCGTCATCGCCGGGGCGGGCACCGTCCTCACCCCGGCCCACCTCGGGGTGCTGGCCGGGCAGGGATATGCCGCTGTGCCGGTCTGCAAAGCGCTCACTGTGGGCGTTCTGGCCACTGGCAGCGAGCTTCTGGCCCCGGGCGAAGCTTGGACGCCCGGCAAAATTTACGACGCCAACGGCATCCAGAACGCCGCCCGGCTGCGGCAGCTGGGCTTCGGCGTCCGGCGGCGGCACTGCTCGGACGACCCGGAGGAGATCGCAGGCCAGATGAAGGAGCTGCTGGCAGAATGTGACGCCGTCATCACCAGCGGCGGCGTCTCGGTGGGGCAGAAGGACTATCTGCCCGCTGTGCTGGAAGCGCTGGATGCAGACCTCCTCTTCGCAGGCGTGGCTCAGAAGCCCGGCAGCCCCATGCTGGCCGGAACGGTCGGCGGCAAGCTGGTGTTCTGCCTGTCCGGCAACCCCTTCGCCGCCGCTGCGACGCTGGAGCAATACGCTATCCCGGCCCTGCTGCGGGCGGCGGGACGCTGCGAGGAGGGCTGCCTCCTCCCCCGCACCACCTGCACCCTGACCACTGGCTTTTCCAAGCCCAGCAGGGTCGCCCGCTACCTGCGGGCCAAGGCCATGGGCGGCAGTGTGACCATCCCCGGCGAGGGCAGTACCGAGGCCCATTCGTCCGGCAGCCTGTCGGCCATGATGGGCTGCAACTGTCTGGTGGAGCTGCCTGCGGGCAGCGGCCCGGTGGCCCCGGGCGAAGAAGTGGAGGTGCTTTCCTTTGTACAGTGAACCGAAACAGATCCTTGCCGAGCAGCTGGAGCTGAAGCGCCCGGCGGTGCTGGCTGTCAGCGGCCTGCATAACAGCGGCAAGACGACTCTTCTCGAAAAGCTCCTGCCTGCCCTGCGCAGCCGGGGGCTGAAAGTGGGCGTCATCAAGCACGACGGCCACGATTTCACCCCCGATGTGCCCGGCACCGACAGCTACCGTCTGCGGGAGGCCGGGGCCGAGGGTGTGGCCGTCTACTCCGGCCAGCGCTACCTGCTGACCGAGTCCTTCCGCCTGACGGAACAGGATCTTCTGGCCCTGTTCGAGCGCCACGGCTACGACCTCGTCCTCTTGGAGGGCTTCAAGGACAGCGGCTGGCCGAAGATCGAGGTCGTGCGCCGGGAGATCTCGGACACGCCGGTGTCCTTCCAGCCGCTGGCTGTCGTGGGCGACATCCCGGATGCCGATTTCGGCCTCGAAGAAACGCAGGCGCTGGCCGACTGGCTCGTGGCCCAGATGCCGACGCTGTAAGGAGGAAAAACCACAATGAAACTCATCCGCACCGAAGACGCGGCAGGGCAGGTGCTCTGCCACGATATTACCCAGATCATTCCCGGCGAGTTCAAGGGTGCCCGCTTCCGCAAGGGCCATGTCATCCAGCCCGAGGACATCCCCGTGCTGCTCTCCATCGGCAAAGAGAATCTCTACGTCTGGGAGAAGAAGCCCGGCATCCTCCACGAGGACGAGGCTGCCGCCCTGCTGTATAAAGCTGCTGCGGGCAAAAACATCCACGGCACCGAGCCGAAGGAGGGCAAGATCGAACTCATCGCCGACTGCGACGGCCTTCTCAAGATTGACCGCGACGCCCTGCTGGCCGTCAACCGCACGCCCCAGATGATGATTGCCACCATCCACGGCGACCTGCCCGTGAAAAAGGGCCAGAAACTGGCCGGCACCCGCATCATCCCTCTGGTCATCGAGCAGGAAAAGATGGACGCCATGCAGGCGGCAGCCGGCAGCACGCCCATCCTGAACGTGCTGCCCATGCAGCCCAAGAAGTTCGCCGTCATCACCACCGGCAGCGAGGTGTTCAAGGGCCGCATCGAGGACAAGTTCACCCCCATTCTGGTGGGCAAGCTGGCGGAGTACGGCTGCGAGATGGTCTTCCACAAGGTCTGCGACGACGACCCGGCGGGCATCACTGCCGCCATTCTGGAAGCGAGGGACGCAGGCTGTGAGCTTATTTTCACCACCGGCGGCATGAGCGTGGACCCCGACGACCGCACCCCGCTGGCCATCCGGAACACCGGCGCGGACATCGTCACCTACGGCGCACCGGTGCTGCCGGGGGCGATGTTCCTCGTGAGCTATCTGGGCAGCGTGCCGGTCTGCGGCCTGCCCGGCTGCGTCATGTACGCCAAGCGCACCATCTTTGACCTGCTGCTGCCCCGCCTGCTGGCCGATGACCCCATCACCGCCGAGGACATCGCCCGTCTGGGTGAGGGCGGCCTGTGTCTGGGCTGCGCCGAGTGCCACTGGCCCAACTGCGGGTTTGGGCATTGCTGAAATAAATCAAACCTCTCCGTCATCGCTGACGCGATGCCACTACCCGGGTTGCGGCTCCCAGCATCCGCAGCACTTCACTTGCGTCTTGCTGGCCGCTGCCCCAACAACGACTCCCTGTTTCCGCCACTGGCGGCGGTCGTCGCTGTTGCTCCTACCGAGGAGAGGCCTTGGCATTCCGGAAAGCTTTCTCTCTTCGCCAGAGGCTCCCCTACAAGGGGAGCTGGCGGGCGTAAGCCCGACTGAGAGGTTGTACGAAGGATAGCGTAAAAATATGAGTACAACTGAAACCAATCTGACCCATTTCGATGCCTCCGGCAACGCCGTGATGGTGGACGTGAGCGAAAAGGCCGTCACCTTCCGGGAGGCTGTGGCCCACGGCATCATCACCATGAACGCGGAGGCCTTTGCCGCTGTGGAGAGCGGCACCGTCAAGAAGGGCGATGTGCTGGGCGTCGCCCGCATCGCCGGCATCATGGCCACCAAGCGCACCAGCGAGCTGATCCCCCTCTGTCATCCGCTGCCCCTGACCAAGGTGAGCGTGGATTTCAGGCTCCTGCCTCAACGGCGGGCTGTGGAAGCCCTCTGCACCGTCAAGACCGCCGGTGTCACCGGCGTGGAGATGGAGGCTCTGACCGGCGTTTCCACGGCTCTGCTGACCATCTACGATATGTGCAAGGCCGTGGACAAGGGGATGGAGCTGGGCGAGATCCATCTGGTGGAAAAGACCGGCGGCAAGAGCGGCCACTATGTCCGGGCGGAGGGCGGCTATGTTTGATTCTTCCAGCCGCAATATCCACTATCTCCGCCTCTCCGTCACCGACCTGTGCAACCTGCGCTGCCGCTACTGTATGCCGGACGGCGTGGAGAAGCTGGAACGGGAGGCCGTGCTGACCTACGAAGAGTTCCTCCGCCTCGCGGCTCTCTTTGCCCAGTGCGGCATCGATACCGTCCGGGTCACTGGCGGCGAGCCGCTGGTGCGCAAAGACGTGGACCGGCTGGTGGCGGGGCTGAAAGCCATCCCCGGCATCCACAAAGTCACCCTGACCACCAACGGCATCCTGCTGGCCCGGCAGCTGCCCGCCCTTCTGGACGCCGGGCTGGACAGCGTGAACATCAGCCTCGATACCCTCCGCCCGGAGGTGTTCCAGCGCATCACGGCCCGGGACGAGTTCTCCCATGTGATGGAGGGCCTCCGCGCCGCGCTGGACAGCGGCATCCCCGTCAAGCTGAACTGCGTGCCGCAGGCGGGCGTCAACGAGGGCGAGCTGGAAGACCTTGCCGCCCTCGCCGAGGCGCACCCATTGCAGGTGCGCTTTATCGAGATGATGCCCATCGGCTACGGCGCGGCCATGCCCTGCATCTCGGGGCCTGCGCTGCGGGAGCGGTTTGCCCGCCGCTGGCCGGAGTTCGCCCCTCTGCCTACGGCACAGAGCGCAGTTCTCGGCGACGGCCCGGCAGTCTACTACACTGTCCCCGGCTGGGAGGGTGACGTGGGCTTCATCGCCGCCGTCCACGGCAAGTTCTGTGCCTCTTGCAACCGGGTACGGCTGACGAGCCAAGGCTTCCTGCGCCCCTGCCTCGCCAGCGAGGCGGGCTGCGACCTGCGGGAGCTTCTGCGCAGCGGCGCAACCGACGCCGCACTTTCACAGGCCATCCGGCAGACCATCTGGGCAAAGCCCCGGGAACATCATTTCGGAGACAATTCCATGCCCGCGACCCGCGGCATGTATCGCATCGGAGGATAACGATCTATGGGAAAACTTCTGGCAATCTGCACCAGCCCCAAGCGCGGCACCGTCAAGACTGAGGTGCCCAGCGCTGTTCTGACCCCGGAGTGGGGCATCATCAGCGACGCCCACGGCGGCAGCTGGCACCGTCAGGTGAGCCTTTTGAGCGCCGAGAAGATCGAGGCGTTCCGCAAGAAGATCTGGGTGGACTATGGCGCCTTTGGCGAAAATCTGGTCATCGAGGGCTTCGACTTCCGCAATCTGCCCGTCACCAGCCGGTTTGCCATCGGCAGCGTCGTGCTGGAGATGACCCAGATCGGCAAGGAGTGCCACAACGACTGCGTCATCAAGCAGCAGACCGGCGAGTGCATCATGCCCCGGGAGGGCGTGTTCGCCCGGGTGCTGGAGGGCGGCGAGATCCATGTGGGCGACGAAGTGACCCTTCTGCCCCCGGCGGCCGACCCGCCCCTGCGGGCCGCCGTCATCACCCTGTCCGACAAGGGCAGCCGGGGCGAGCGGGAGGACAAGAGCGGCCCCCTCATCGTGGAGATGCTCACCGCCGCAGGCTATGTGGTGGAGGAGACCATGATCCTGCCCGACGAGGCCAAGGCCCTGAAAGCCCAGCTCATCCGGCTGGCCGACGGCCGTCAGGTGAACCTCATCCTGACCACCGGCGGCACCGGCTTCTCCCCCCGGGACATCACCCCGGAGGCCACCTATGCCGTGGCCGACCGCAGCGCCCCCGGCATCGCCGAAGCCATGCGGTACCACAGCCTGTCCATCACCCCCCGCGGGATGCTGAGCCGCGCCGCCAGCGTATTGCGCGGCAAGACGCTCATCGTCAACCTGCCCGGCAGCCCCAAGGCCGTCAAGGAGAACCTCGAGTACATCCTGCCCAGCCTTGAGCACGGCATCCGCATCGCCGCCGGGCTGGACGGCGAGTGCGCCCGGAAGTAAAAGGAGAAATTCATGAAAACCAACCTCATCTCCCGCCGCAGCTTTCTGTCCGTGGTCGGCGCAGTCGGCGCTGCTGCTGCCCTGACCGCCTGCGGCGGCGCTGCTCCCAGCACCGCTTCCTCCGCAGCCGCTTCTTCTGAGACTGCGTCCTCCGAGGCTTCCGGCGAGTCCGTCGAGCTGATCGTCTTCGCCGCTGCCTCCCTGACCGAGACCCTGAACGCCATCGCCGAAACGTACTCTGCCCAGAACCCGGGCGTGACCTTCCGCTTCAACTTCGATTCCTCCGGCACGCTGAAGACCCAGATCCAGGAGGGTGCCGACTGCGACCTGTTCCTCTCCGCCGGCCAGAAGCAGATGAACCAGCTGGACATCACCGCCTCTGCCGACGTGAACCCCGACGGTCTGGACTTCGTGGACTCTGCCACCCGCGTGGACCTGCTGGAAAACAAGGTCGTCCTCTGCGTGCCCGAGGGCAGCGACAAGGGCATCGACAGCTTCGACGCTCTGGCCGAGCACCTGAAGGCGGAGGACATCCTGTTCTGCATGGGCAACAGCGACGTGCCCGTGGGCCAGTACACCCAGAAGATCCTCTCTTACTACAGCCTCGACGAGGCTGCTCTGGCCGCTGCCGGTGTCATCACCTATGGCTCGAACGTCAAGGAAGTCACCACCCAGATCAGCGAGGGCAGCGTGGACGCCGGTGTCGTCTACTGCACCGACGCATACAGCGCCGGTCTGACCCCCGTGGACGAGGCCACCGCCGAGATGTGCGGTCAGGTCATCTACCCCGCCGCCGTCCTCAAGGCTGCCCCTCACCCCGACGCTGCCGTGGCTTTCCTCGCCTACCTTCGCACCGATGCCGCCGCTCAGGTCTTCGAGAGCGTGGGATTTGCGGCGGTGTAAATTATGAGCATCCTTGCCCTCTCAGGCCGCTTCGCGTCCAGCTCTCCCAAAGGGAGAGCCTTAAAGCGTGGCGGGAAAGCCAAGCCTCTCCCTTTGGGAGAGGTGGCATTGCGCAAGCAATGACGGAGAGGGCAAGCCTGCTTATATTTGAGGATAGACATATGGATTGGTACCCCCTCTGGAACAGCCTGCGCATCGCGCTCATCAGCTGCGCGGCGGTGTTCTTCCTCGGCATTTTTGCCGCTTACTATATCGCAAAACTGCCCCGCACCGTCAAGGGCGTGCTGGACGTGATCCTCACCCTGCCAATGGTGCTGCCACCTACCGTGGTGGGCTATTTTCTTCTGCTGCTCTTCGGTGCAAAGCGGCCTCTGGGCCTCTTCTTTCTGGAGCATTTCGGCGTCAAGCTGGTCATGAACTGGTACAGCGCCATCTTCGCCTCCATCGTGGTGGCCTTCCCGCTGATGTACCGCACGGCCCGGGGTGCCTTCGAGAGCTTCGATGAGACGCTGGCCTGGTCGGCCCAGACGCTGGGACAGTCCAACACATGGATCTTCTGGCGGGTGCGGATGCCCTGCTGTCGGCAGGGCATCCTTGCCGGTACGGTGCTGGCCTTTGCCCGGGCGCTGGGCGAGTACGGCGCTACCAGCATGATCGCAGGCTACACCCCCGGCAGGACGGCTACCATCGCCACTACCGTCTACCAGCTCTGGCGCACCAACGACGAGCTGGGGGCCATGCGGTGGGTGCTGGTGGACATCGTCATCTCGGCGGTGGTGCTGCTGGCCGTCAATCTGCTGGAAAAGAAGCAGAAAGCAGGTGGACGCCCATGAGTCTGGAAGTGCACATCGAGAAAAAGCTGAACGGCTTTACCCTCCGCTCTGACCTCACCGCCGGGAACACTGCCACGGCCATTCTGGGCGCCTCCGGCTGCGGCAAGAGCATGACCCTGCGCTGCATCGCGGGCATCGTGAAGCCCGACAAGGGCCGCATCCTGCTGGATGGGCGGGTGCTGTTCGACAGCGAGCAGCACATCGACCTGCCGCCCCAGCAGCGGGGCGTGGGCCTGCTGTTCCAGAACTACGCCCTCTTCCCGAACATGACCGTGGAGCAGAACATCCTCTGCGGCCTGAACGCAGAAAAAGACAGAGCCGCCCGCAAAGCCCGCTGCGCCGAAATGCTGCGGGCCATGCGGCTGGAAGAGCTGGCAGGCCGCCGCCCCGCCGAGCTTTCCGGCGGGCAGCAGCAGCGCACCGCGCTGGCCCGCATCCTCGTAGGCCGGCCCCGCCTCCTGATGCTGGACGAGCCGTTCAGCGCACTGGACAGCTACCTCCGGGAGGAGGTAGAGGGCGAGGTGGGGAGCCTGCTGACAGGCTTTGAGGGCACGGCCCTCCTCGTCACCCACGACCGGGACGAGGCCTACCGCCTGTGCCGGGACATGATCGTCATGGACAGCGGGCGGGTGCTCCGCACCGGCACGACCAAGGCCGTCTTCGCCGACCCCCGCAGTACCGCCGCCGCCCGGCTCACCGGCTGCAAAAACATCCTGCCCTGCGCCCGGGTGGACGCCCACACCGTCCGTCTGGCAGGCTGCGAGTGCCTGCTGCATCTGGCCGCTGAGGTCCCGGAGGGCTGCACTGCCGTGGGCATCCGCGCCCACGATCTCGCCCCCTGTGCCGCCGAAGCCCTCAACGCCCTGCCGGTGGAGCTGCTCTCCGCCAGCGAGAACCCCTTCGACTGGAACCTCATCTTCCAGCTTCCGGGCGGCTCCCGCCTGTGGTGGAAGGTCTCCAAAACGACCCTGTCGGTGGCCGAGCCTGCCGCCCCGGCCTGCCTCGCCGCACTGCCCGGGAGCATCATGCCTCTGACGGACGTGCGTGCGTAGTTCGAACAAAAACAGAAATGAGCCGGTGCATTCTGCACCGGCTCATTTCTGTTTTCTTATGATTCTCCGAAGAATTTCTTGGCAATATCGGCGCTCTGCTTGGCGTCCTTGGCGTACCAGTCCGCGCCGATCTTCTCGGCGTACTCCGGCGTCAGAACAGCGCCGCCCACCATGACCTTGCAGTCGAGCTTGGCCGCATGGAGGGCCGCGATGGTCTCCTCCATGCTCTTGAGGGTGGTGGTCATCAGGGCCGAGAGGCCCACGAGATGGACATCCTTCTCCCGGACGGTATCCACCACCGTCTCCACCGGCACATCACGGCCAAGGTCGATGACCTCGAAGCCGTAGTTCTCGAGGATGACCCGGACGATGTTCTTGCCGATGTCGTGGACATCGCCCTTGACGGTGGCGAGGACGATGCGGCCCTTGCTGGCTCCGGCCCCACCCCGCTTGGCGATGGCGGTCTTGATCTCCTCAAAGGCGGCCTGCGCGGCGCTGGCGGCCTGCAGCAGCTGGGGCAGGAAGAGCTTGCCCTTCTCGTACTTCTCGCCCACCACGTCCAGCGCCGGGATGAGGGCCTCGTCCACCAGCGTCAGCGGCTCGGTGGTGTCCAGCAGAGTGTGGGTACGGGCAGCGGCCTCGCCCTTGAGGCCCTTTTCCACCGCCTGCATGAGGGCGGCAAAGGGGCCGCTGTGAGCCGCATCCGCCTCTGCCGGTGCGTCTGCCGTCTGGGACGCCTGCGCTGTTCTGGCCTGTGCCAGCGCGGTGCTGGCGGGGACTTTATCGGCATAGCGGGCAATGTAGGCCGTGCTCTGTCTGTCCCGGTTGGTCAGGACGTTGTAAGCGTAGACCGCCGCCATCATCTCCTCGCTGGAGGGGTTCATGATGGCGAGGTCGAGGCCTGCATACATGGCCATGGTCAGAAAGGCGGTGTTGAGGTAGGGGCGGCAGGGCAGGCCGAAGCTGATGTTGGACACGCCGAGGATGGTGCGGACGCCCAGCTCCTTCTTGCAGCGGGCCAGCGCCTCCACGGTGGCCAGAACGTCCTCCTGCTGGGCGCTGGCGGTGAGGGTGAGGCAGTCGATGTAGATGTCCTCCCGGGGGATGCCATGAGCCAGCGCAGCATCCACGATCCGCTTTGCGATCGCAAAGCGGGCGTCGGCGCTGGGCTGGATGCCACGCTCATCAATGGCGAGGCCCACCACGGCTGCGCCGTACTTTTTGCAGAGGGGCAGGACCCGCTCCAACACCTCCGTCTCGCCGTTCACCGAGTTGACGATGGGCTTGCCGTTATAGACCCGCAGGCCCCGCTCGAGGGCGTCGGCGTGGGAGGAATCCAGCTGCAAAGGCAGGCTCACCACGCTCTGCAGGGCCTTGACCACCTGCTCCATGACGGCAGGCTCGTCCACACCGGGAGCGCCCACATTGACGTCCAGCACCTGTGCGCCGGCCTCGGACTGGCTGACGGCCTGCTCGAGGATGTAGTTCATATCTCCCTCGCGGAGGGCCTGCTGGAACCGCTTTTTGCCGGTGGGGTTGATGCGCTCTCCCACCACGGTGATGCCGTCCACCGTGACGAAATCCATCGGCGAGCAGAGCACCGAGGGCATGGCGTGGGCAGCCCGGCCCGGCCTGCAGTCGGCGAAGACGCCGTTCAGCAGCCGGATGAAATCGGGGGTGGTGCCGCAGCAGCCGCCCGCCGCGAAGAGCTTCAGCTCCCGGTAGGGCTTCATCTCCATGGCAAAGAGCTGGGGGGTGATGTCGTAGCCGCTGCCGTCGGCCCGGGGCAGGCCCGCGTTGGGCTTGACGAAGACCGGGAAATCGCCGGGCAGGGCCTCGGCCAGACGCTTCGCCATCGGGAAGATCTCCTTCGGGCCGAGGGAACAGTTGATGCCCACGGCATCTGCGCCGAGGCCCCGGGCCGTGACGGCGAAGCTCTCGACGGTGCAGCCGGTAAAGGTGCGCCCGCCTGCCTCAAAGCTCATGCTGGCGAGGATGGGCAGCGTGCAGTTCTCTTTCGCGGCCAGCAGGGCGGCCTTCAGCTCGTAGAGGTCGGTGAAGGTCTCGAAGAAGACGAGGTCGGCCCCGGCAGCCGCACCGGCCCGGACGATGCGGCCATACTCGGCCACGGCGTCCTCAAAGGCCAGCGTGCCGTTGGGTTCCAGCAGCTCGCCCAGCGGGCCGACGTCCAGCGCCGCCAGCGCGCCGTAGGGGGCGCAGGCCCGCTTGCAGTTGGCGATGCCCGCCGCAATGATCTCTTCCAGCGTGTACTCGCTGCCCGCCAGCTTGTGGGCCGACGCGCCGAAGGTGTTGGCGTTGATGATGCGGCTTCCGGCGGCGGCGTAGCGGCTGTGGATGCTCTCGATGAGCTGCGGGTCGGTGATGTTCAGCTCCTCGGGCCGTGCCCCCAGCTTCAGGCCCGCTGCCTGCAGCATGGTGCCCATACCGCCGTCCAGAAGGATGGTGTTGGGCTGGGTAAACAGTTCATTCGCTTGCACAGGTCTTGCCCCTCTTTCTGTATTCGCACCGCGTGTTCAGCACGCAGTGGCCGCACCCGGCGAGATGTCCCTTCACCGGGTGGTCGCTCAGCCCCAGCAGAGCAGTCACGCTCTTGCGGGGCGTCATAAGGTCGTTTTCGGTCACGCAAAGCCCGACTCGGCGGGCGGTATCCAGCGCCGCCGCCACCAGCGGCTGCACCCCGATGGGCCAGTCGCCATAGCCCGGCGAGAAGCGGCCCGTGAGATACCTGTCCTGCCCTGCGGCCCACTGCCGCAGCTCGGCCTCGGCGGCGTCTGCGGCCTGTTCGGCCAGCGCCGAACCGAGGGCATCCGAGGCCACACCGGCAGCGATGTCCCCCACTCCGGCGCGGCGGATCTGGCTGTCTGCGCCCGGGCCGAGGGTCACGGCCAGAAGCAGGGCCTCCCGGCACCCCTCAAGGTGGCGGAAGATGTCCTCCCCCTTCAGGATGCCGACCTGCGCGAGGCTCTCCACATCGGCCTCAAGCCAGACGGCCCGGGGGGTGGCGGCGGCGAGAAGGGGTGCAGCGCACCGTTCCAGAAGAGCGAGGGTGGCGCTGTCGGCCTCGCCCCGCGCGCCGAAATATCGCGCGGCCTGCCGGATGTCGATGGACTCCGGCTTTGTTATATTCAAGGGTCTGCTCGGCCCGATGGGCATTTTTGCCGCCTCCTTCTTTTGACTGAAGTAGAATAAGTATACCGCACTGGTAGGCTAAAATCAACAGAAAAGCCCCTCTCTCAGCATTTTTGCCGGGAGAGGGGCTTGTAAACTTTATATCAGCGGACGTCCCTGACCGACACCGCCTGTTACTTCAGGAACTTGCGAACGGCACGGGCGACGATGCCGCCCAGAATGCCGGACACGAGGAACTCGGCCACGCCCTGCACGCCGACCAGCAGGACGACGAACATCAGGGGGTTGGCTGCGCCCTTGACCGACACGAGGTTCTGGACGTAATCGCAGCTGTAGAAGGCCAGCACGATGTAGCCCATGAAGAACAGGGTGTTAAGGGCCGGGGCGCACATGGCGCTGATCAGGTAGCTCCAGGTACCGGCCTTGTCGAGGCCCTTGATGGCGTTGAAGATGAGGCCGACGCACACGCCCATCAGCACACGCATACCCACGCAGAGGATAAAGGTGTTGACGGGGCTGACCTGAAACAGCGCGCCGGTCATGGCAGAGGCACCGGTGACAGCGTCATAGAAGCTCACCGCACCGAACACGCCGCCGAGGATGGCACCTGCTGCGGGGCCCATGGTGATAGCACCCACAGCAATCGGCAGGGTCAAAAAGCTCATGTAAAGCGGGCCTACGGGCACACTGCCGAGGCCGATGGCCTTCATGACCAGCTCAATGGCGACCAGCAGTGCCAGCCGGGTGAGGGTGCGAAGATCGTTGTTTTTCATAATTCAGTTTTCCTCCTTGCTGCCGTTCCGCCTTAACTATCGGATACGGCGCAAACCTGCCCGTGAATTACACGGGGTCTTTTGTTGAATCGAATCTAAAATATACCGGTCGTTGTGTCAGGGAACTCCCGGGGATAGCATCAAAATTCGCTGGGGAAGCGGATGCCCGCGTCGCGGCGGGCCGTCTCCAGCACACGGCTGACGGCCACCGAGGTGTCCAGCATCCGGCTGCACAGCTCCTGATCCCCGCTCTCGATGGCGCGGGCGATGGCGTGGAACTCTGCCGCCTGCCGGGGGCGGCCTGTGCTGAGGTTGAAGTGCTCTTCCCTGCCCTTATAGGGGTGGAAGGTGACGCCGCCGCAGAAGTTGGCGGTGGATTTCTGGAGCAGATAGCCCTTGGTGCCCTGAATGATGTACCGGGCCGGAGAGCTGCTGTCCTTGGCGTTGATGCTCACGGCCTTGAAGCTGCGATACTCCATCGTCAGCACGCCGCTGGTGTCGATGCCGCGGGCGATGTTGGCCGCGTAGTGGACTTTGTTGGGTGCGCCGAAAAGGCCCACCACATAGCTGACGTTGTAGACGCCGAGGTCCATCAGCGCGCCGCCGGCACAGGCCGGGTCGAAGGACGGCCAGACCCTGCCGATGCAGAAATCATCATACCGGCTGGAATACTGGCTGAAATTGCACTGCACCATGGTGACAGCGCCCACCTTGGGCAGCATCTCACGGAGCTTGGCGTAGTTGTCCTGATACTGGGTGGTGACGGCCTCGAAGAGGAAGAGCTTTTTGCTCCGGGCCAGCTCGGCCAGCTCTTCGGCCTGCGCCGCCGTGGGGGCCATCGGCTTTTCCACGATCACATGGCGTCCGGCCTCGAGGGCGGCACGGGTGTATTTTACGTGCAGGACATTCGGCACTGCGATATACACCACATCTACCCAGCTCAGCAGTTCGTCGTAGCGGGTGGTGTGGCGGGCCACGCCGTACTGACCGCAGAGGGCCTGCGCCTCCTCAGCGCTCCGCTCAGTGCTGCAGAGGGCCTCGACCTTGAAGGGGCTTTCCGGCCCTGTGAGCCAAGGCAGGAACTCCCGGACGATCATGCCTGCGCCGAGAATGCCTAATTTCATCATAAGGTTTCTCCTTTTCAGTCTTAGCCCGCCTTGGCCTCATCGTCCCGGCGGGGACGGCGGCCGCTGCGGCCATGACGGCGGGGGCTGCTGCCGCTGTGGGGGCGTCGTCCCGCCGGGCGGGGGCCGGGACGACGGTGCTCTCCCTCGTTCCGCGGCTCATGGCGGTGCTCATGCTGGGGGGCATTGAGCTGATACAGGAGGGCCAGCCCCTTCAGCAGCAGCTCAGGGTCGTAGGTGAGCGGGTGGCGGCAGAGGGGGATGACGTACTTTGCCAGACCGCCTGTGACCACCAGCGTGACCGGACGGCCCAGCTCCTCCTCGATGCGCTGGGTGATGCCGTCCAGCAGGACAGCCGCACCCAGCACCGAGCCGGAAAGCATACACTTCTCGGTATCGACGCCGATGGCGCTTTTGGGGGACGAAAGATGCACCTGTGGCAGCTGGGCGCACCTCTCCCCCAGCGCCCGCAGACCGGTGGAAAGGCCGGGGCAGATGACGCCGCCCCGGAAGACCTTATCCTCATCCACCACGTTGAAGGTAGTGGCGGTGCCGAGGTCTACCGTGACCACCGGCAGCGGGAAGTTCGCCGCCGCATAGGCCGCATCCACGAGGCGGTCCTTGCCGACGGCGTGGGGGTCGGGCACCCCCATCGTCAGGCCGGTGCGGATGTCGGGCGAAACGATGACCGGTTTTTTGCCGGTGTAGTAGCGGGCGCACTCGGCCAGCGCCCCCGTGATCTGGGGGACGACGCTGGTGAGGACAGCGCCCTCGAAGCGGATGGGCTTTTCCGGATGCCTCCGGTGGGCGAACACCTTTTCCATCTCGGCGCGGTACTCCGCCGCCGTGCGGGTGCGCACCGTGTCCATGTGGGCCACAAAGCATACACGTCCGTCCCGGATGCCCCCAAGGGCGACGGTGGTGTTGCCTATATCAATGGCTAAAATCATAATTCAGTTCCTCGTAGGGCCGAACCTCTCCGTGAAAGGCTCCCCCTTTGGGAGAGGCCTGCATACGTCTGCGCCGACGGAGAGATTTTCTATTGATAAGTCAAGCTGTATTTTACCGCATTTTGGGCCAAGATACAACCCCAACCAAAGATTTTGTTGTGCTCTGAGCGTTTTTGCATTATACTGTAGCTATATCATCCCTGTTTATAGGAGGCATCTGGATGGATCTGAAGGGAAAATGCGTCCTTTTGGGCGTCAGCGGCGGCATCGCCGCCTATAAAATGGCCAACGTGGCCAGCGCACTGCGCAAGCTGGGGGCCGACGTGGAGGTCATCATGACCAAAAACGCCACCCAGTTCATCACCCCCATCACGTTCGAGACCCTGACGGGCCACAAGTGCATGGTGGACACTTTTGACCGTGATTTCAAGTTCGAAGTCACCCACATCTCGCTGGCAAAGAAGGCCGACGTCATCCTCGTGGCCCCGGCCACGGCCAACGTCATCGCCAAGATGGCCCACGGCATCGCCGACGATATGCTCACCACGGTGGTGCTGGCTGCGAAGTGCCCAAAGCTGGTCTCCCCCGCCATGAACACCGGGATGCTGGAGAATCCCATCACGCAGGACAACATCTCCACGCTGGAGCGCTACGGTTTCACGGTCATCCCCTCCGAGAGCGGCGTGCTGGCCTGCAAGGATGTGGGCAGCGGCCGCCTGCCGAAGGAGGACGTCCTGCTGGACTATATCTTCCGGGCCATTGCAAAGCCGAAAGATCTGGCCGGTCTGCGCATCGCTGTCACCGCCGGACCCACGCAGGAGCCGCTGGACCCTGTGCGCTACCTGACCAACCACTCCACCGGCAAGATGGGCTACGCCGTGGCCCGCGCCGCCGCGATGCGGGGCGCAGCCGTCACCCTCATCCACGGCCCCACGGCCCTGCAGCCGGTGCGGTTCACGGAGGATGTGCCCATCACGACGGCCCAGCAGATGTACGAGGCCGTGACGAGCCGCTTTGACGAGATGGACGTGCTGGTCATGGCCGCTGCCGTGGCCGACTACCGTCCCGCCGCCGTGGCCGACGACAAGATCAAGAAGAAGGACGGCGACCTCTCCATCGCCGTGGAGCGGACGCCCGACATCCTCGGCACCATCGGCCCCAAAAAGAAGGGACAGTTCCTCTGCGGCTTCTCGATGGAGACGCGGGATATGCTGGCCAACTCCTCGGCCAAGCTCGAGAAGAAGAACCTCGACATGGTGGTGGCCAACAACCTGAAGGTGGCCGGTGCCGGCTTCGGCGTGGACACCAACGTCGTCACCTTCATCACCCCGGACGGCGCACGGGAGCTGCCCCTGATGAGCAAGGACGATGTGGCGGACGCCATTCTGGACGAGATCTTAAAGCGCCGCCGATAAGCGGCTCTTTATCTGCCCAGCTGGAACTCGAAGGTGTAGGCCTCCTCGCCGTAATGCTCGTTGCCCACCCAGAGGACGGACTTGTCGGTAAGGTCATAGACCACGCTGTGGACGGTGTTGCTGTTGGAGTCGTCGTTGTCCCAGGTGCGGCGTCCCACCGAGGCCAGCAGGTCCATCGCGGCGTCCTTGTCCGCTACGATGCCGTCCGTCTCCCGCAGGGCTGCGGCGAGGTGCTCGTAGCGGTCGAGGCCCTTCCTCTCTGCGGTCGTGCCGTCGTAGTAGCCGGGGGTCTTGATGAAGTTGGTCACGACCTGCCAGTCGGCGGAATCCGAGAGGGCGTCGGTGTCGTTCCAGAGGACGTTCAGCTGGCGCTGTGCGCCGTCGGCGTCGTGGTCTGCGTCGGTGCCAACCCACTCGAGGATGGCGCTGCGGCCGGTGGAGTCGGCGACCATATAATGGAAGCAGCTGCTGGCCGAGTCATGAAGGTCGTACTTCTGGGCCAGCGCCACGGCGTCCTCTACCGAGTCCGCATAGTCGAGGATGAGGCGGAGCAGGGTGGTGGAGGTGATGTCGGGCCTGTCGGTCTGGGTATCGGTGGGCGTGCCCTTGCCCTCGCCCTGATAGGACATGAAGATGCCGCAGGCCACACCTGCGTCGTTGATGCCGTCCAGCGGCACATAGGGCGCCGCGAGGGTCAGGAACTTCTGGCCGATGGTCTCCACGTCCTTGTCCGCGTCGAGGCCGAGGAAGCTCAGATCGATGGTGGAGTAGGAGGCATGGCGGCCCTCGCCGGGGTCCGTATAGACGATGGCCGTATTGGTGGCCGAGAAATCGTAGTTGCGGCCAAAGACCCGGTCGCCGCTCTGGGTGTCCGCCGTAAAGGCCGAGCAGGCGATGCTGCTGGTCTTGATGTGCATGGGAATGATGCCCTTGGTGATGCTCCGGGTGATGAAAGAGATCAGCTCCGCATCGTTGGATGCGCCGCCCTGCGACAGAAACTCGTCGAAGAAGTAATCGCCCGAGAAGCTGATCTGGTAGACCGCGCCGTCGCGGTGGGCTTCGTCCCGGTCGGAGAGCTTTTGGAACGAGGCGAGGGTCGTCAGCTCGTTGTGCCAGAGGGCAAACACGGCGACGGCCAGAGCGATGACCAGTGCCGCCAGCGCGCAGGCGATGCGGCGCAGCAGCTTAGAGAGAGAGTTACGCTTCATGGAAACCTCCTGAAAAAGTCAATAAATATAGATAAAATACCCGAACATTCTATCACGACTTTCGTCGTATTACAAGGCTTCTGGGGCGATAAGGGCGCGAAAAAGCAGGCACTGTGAACCAGCGCCTGCTTTTTTTGCGAGATGCGTTACCCAAACAGCTTTTTCGTGTTGTGCATATACACCGACAGCACCAGACCCACGCAGATATACAGCATGAGCACCGAGCTGCCGCCCGCCGAGTAGAAGGGCAGGGTGACACCGATGACGGGCAGGACCCGAAGGTTCATCCCCACATTGACGAAGATCTGGGCCATGAGCGCGCCGCCGATGCCCGCGCAGATGAAGGAACCCAGCATATCCTCGCTGCCTGCGCCGGTGGCGAAGGTCTTGATGATGATGGCCAGCAGGACGCCCAGCACCACGCAGCAGCCTACGAAGCCCGCCGCGTTGCCGATCCAGCAGAGGATGAAGTCGTTGTGGGCGTTGGGGACGCTGTAGTAGCGGCCCTCGAAAAAGCCGTTGCCGAAGATGCCGCCCGAGCCAATGGCGATCTCGCCCCGCTGCTGCTGATAGATGATGTTCTTCCAGACCGTCTCGCTGGGTGCCCAGCCTGTCTCATTGTTGGGGTCGATGACCGCGAGGATGCGGTACCACTGGTAGCCTTTGCCGATCTTATCGCTGAAAAAGGCGAAGGCCACGGCCATCGCCGCCGCGAGGGCGGACGCCGCCCCGACGATATACTTCCAGCTCAGACCGGCTGCAAACAGCATACAGCAGCCGATGATTCCGTAGATGATGGCCGTACCGTCATCGCCCTGGATGTGGATGATGGCGATGGGCACAAAGAGGTGGAGCAGCAGCTTGCCCAGCTCCTTCGGCTCATTGAGCCGACTGCGGACATTGTTCAGGTGCATGGCGAAGGTGAGGATGAAGCTGATCTTCGCCAGCTCAGTGGGCTGGAAGGTGAAGCCGCCCAGCTTATACCACGAGTAGTTGTCGGTGTCGCCTGCGTTGTAGCCGATGGTCAGCGGGCCGATGCTCACGTTGCGGATGACCAGCGTGGGCAGCACGAGGCCCCACGTAAGGGCCACATGAACAGGCCAGACGTTGACGAGGCTGCGGTAGTCGATGTTGGACAGGAGGATGGCCACCACGATGCCGATGGCGGCCGCGCCCGCCTGCACCATGGCCCGGCGGTAGTCGCCGACGCCGGTGATCTGGCCGGTCAGACCATCCACGGCGAAGCCGTTTCCCTGCTTTGCGGCCCACGATGCCAGTGCCAGCACGGCCATCCCGCTGCTGAACAGGCAGAGCAGGAGATAGATCTTGTCTGTCCGCTTCCAATATCGCTGAATGCTTTCCAAAAAAGCACCACCTTTCTGGTATCTCAAAAGCCCCGCCTCACAGCCGGGCGCAATATCCCTCTGCTTTATTATACAGCAGGCAGAGAGGGGGCGCAAGATGGCCGGTTGTGACAGCTTTGCAAAATCGGCGCAGAACGCTTGACAAAGGCAGACCGGGCCTCTACAATGAGACATACCGGGGCGGCAGATGGCCGCTGTCCGGCGTTCTTGGAGGAACAAATATTATATATGAAGGAACAACGCCATCGATTTTTGTGCGCGGTCTGCGCACTGGCACTGGTGCTGACGGCCGTTCTGGCCCCTGCTGCGTGGGCAGCCGAGGGGACGGACGAGGCACAGGCTGAGGCAAAGACCACCCTCACTGCCGCCGATGCCGCCCAGATGCAGCAGGCGGACGCCGCTGTCACAGCCCTGACCGGCAGCGAAGAATACGAGCAGATGTCCCGGGAGCAGCGGCGCGCTGCGGCTCTGGATGAGCTGGACGGGCTGGCCCGGAAAGGGCTGGTGCGGCGCAGCTCCATCCGCACCGATGAGGAGAACGGCATCGTCAGCTTCACCTACAGCTGCGGCGTGCTGGGCGGCATCCTGTTCACCCCCGCCGACGAGCTGGAGGAGATGACCCTTGATGCCGGGGAGAACGGCCTGCGCCCCCCGCGCGGCCTCGCCGAGGCCTCCCCCTGTGCGGAGATGCCCCTGACGGAGGACGTCCGGGAGGCTGCAGCGGCCCGGCAGAACGCCCGGCAGAGCGACGAAAACGCCCTGCCCGACACCATCGGCCGCGCTGCCATCTACTACGCCTTTGACAACACGGTGAACAGCTCCCGCTTCCCCTATTATTCCTATATGCAGGGCTTCTGGGAGGGCATGGGCATCCGCACGACCATGAACACCCGGGTGACGCTGGCCGACCTGCGCCGGATGGACCGGTACGACCTGTGCATCCTGAGCGCCCACGGTGCCTATTACACCTACAGCTACGGTGCCCTCTGGAAGCGCACCCGCACCGAGCCTATCATCCTGCTGACGGAGGAATCCACATTTTATAAGGACATCGTCTACAGCTTTGAGCTGCTGTCCCACCGGGTCATCAAGATGAACGGCCTTTACTGCGCCACGGCGGATTTCTTCCGCAATGCTTACCGCGCTGGCCAGCTCAGCAGCACCATCGTCTACTCTGAGACCTGCGAGTTTCTGGGCGTCACGGGCAGCGTGGACGAGTCGATGGCCGAGGCTCTGCTGGCCGGAGGCGCACGGGCTGTGCTGGGCTATGTGAACAACGTCTATACCGTCTACTCCCGCAGTATGCTCTGGGACACCGTCAACCATCTCGGCATGGGGATGACCATTGGCGGGGCCGTGACCCACGCCAAGGATACCTACGGCGAGAACGACATCATCTGGTACACCGAGCAGGGCGGCCGCCGCCCCCACGCCGCAGCGGCCTATCTGGTGCTCTACGGCGACCCGAACGCCCGCCTGAACGTGCCGGCCAACTACTCGTTGGCCCAGCGTGCGGACGAGATCACCGTGGACGACATCATCGGAGAAGTTCTGGATCGTGCCGCCTGAGCGTTGCACTTTTGATGAAAATCGTTTATACTAAGGGATGGCAGTGATATGCCATCCCTTTTTTATATCGGAACATATGAGGTAGGATACCCATGTCTGAATTTATTACCCACTCCCGCGAGGAGACGGTGGCGCTGGGCGAACGGCTGGCACAGCATCTTGCACCCGGCGCGCTCATCGCCTTCACCGGCGGGCTTGGCGCGGGCAAGACGGCCTTCTGTGAGGGTCTGGCCAAGGGCCTCGGCTGTACCGACCCGGTCAGCAGCCCCACCTTCGCCATCGTGAACTATTACCGCGGGCCGCGGCCCTTCGCGCACTTTGACCTGTACCGCATCTCTACGGAGAACGACCTGTGCGCGGCCGGTTTCTACGACTATCTGGATGAGGGCGCTGTGGTGGCGGCAGAGTGGAGCGAGAACTTCGCCGACCTGCTGGCACTGGAAGACCCCATCCGCATCAACATCGAGCGTGTGGACGACACCACCCGCCGCATCACCATCGAGGGGGCAGAAGTATGAACATCTTAGCCGTGGATACGGCGGGCAAGACGCTGGGCGTGGCCCTGCTGCAGGATGACCGCCTGCTCTACGAATGCTATCTCGACGCGGGCATGACCCACAGTGAGACCCTGATGCCCCTCGTCGATCATTGCCTCAGCCTCTGCGGCATGGGCTGCGGGGACATCGACCTCTACGGCGTCAATGCAGGCCCCGGCAGCTTCACCGGGCTGCGCATCGGGCTGGCGGCGGTCAAGGGGCTGGCCTTCCCCCGGGAGACCCTCTGTGCCCCGGTGTCCACGCTGGAAGCGCTGGCAGCGGCCCACACCGGCAGCGGCACCGTGCTCTGTGCACTGGACGCTCGCCGCGCGCAGGTGTACAGCGCCGCCTTTGACCTCGAGACCCATGAGCGCCTGCTGGACGACGACGCCCGGGCCGTGGCAGACCTTGCAGAGTTCGTAGAAAATTGCAAAAAGCCCCTGTTTTTTGTTGGTGATGGCGCGGCTCTGTGCTATAATAAATACAGCGGCGTCCCGGGCGTGCTCTGCGTGCCCCCGGCCCTCCGCAATGGCCGCGCCGCTGCGGTGGCCTATGTGGCAAAGCAGATGGCCCAGCGGGGCGAAGCCGTCCTGCCCGAGGCCCTGCTGCCGGACTACCACCGGCTGAGTCAGGCCGAGCGGGAGCGGGCCGAGCGTCTGGCCGCAGAGGCCGCCCGTACCGAAACACCCGAAGATACTGCAAAGGGAAAGGATTGACACCAATGGCAAAACCCATCGCACTTGCCGCCGACCACGGCGGATTTGAACTGAAAGAGGCCGTCAAGGCACATCTGGACGAGCTGGGGCTGGAATACATCGATTTCGGTACCCACAGCACTGTCAGCGTGGACTACCCCGACATGGCCCTGCCTGCCTGCGACGCTGTGGTGAGCGGCCAGTGCAGCAAGGCGCTGCTCTTCTGCGGCACCGGCGTGGGCATCAGCATGGCGGCCAACAAGGTCAAGGGCATCCGCGCCTGCTGCTGCTCTGACAGCTTCAGCTGTGAGTATACCCGCCGCCACAACGACGCCAACGCCCTGTGCATGGGCGGCCGCGTCGTCGGCCCCGGCCTCGCCTGCCAGCTGGTAGACCTCTTCCTCAACACCGAGTTCGAGGGCGGCCGCCACGAAAAGCGCATCGCCAAGCTGATGGCCATTGAAAACCGTTAACCTCTCCGTCCCGGCCTTGTCGAGCGCGAGCGAGACTGAGAGGTTATCCCTTCGTGTTCCATATTTTTATTCACAATATAAGGAGCGTGTATTATGACCCCTATGATCGTTGAGCATCCGCTGCTGCAGCACAAACTGAGCATTCTGCGCAACAAGCAGACCGGCACCAAGGAGTTCCGTGACCTCGTGGGCGAGATCGCAACCCTGCTGTGCTACGAGGCTACCCGTGACCTGCCTCTGGAAGAGGTGGAGATCGAGACGCCCATCACGATGGCAAAGACCAAGGTCCTCGCAGGCCGCAAGCTGGCTCTGGTGCCCATCCTCCGCGCCGGCATGGGTATGCTGGACGGTATGCTGACCCTGCTGCCCGCTGCAAAGGTGGGCTTCATCGGCCTCTACCGCGACGAGACCACCCTGCAGCCCGTGGAGTACTTCTGCAAGCTGCCGCAGGACATCGCCGAGCGCGACGTTCTGGTGCTTGACCCGATGCTGGCGACCGGCGGCAGCGCCATCGACGCCATCACTCAGATCAAGAAGCACGGCGCAAAGCGCATCAAGTTCATCGGCCTCATCGCTGCTCCCGAAGGCATCAAGGCCCTGCACGAGGCACACCCCGATGTGGACATCTACCTCGGCGCACAGGACGACCACCTGAACGAGAACGGCTACATCGTCCCCGGTCTGGGCGACGCAGGCGACCGTATCTACGGCACCAAGTAAGCTGAAATATCATAGCAGACCAAAGCGCCCTGCCGGGTCATCGGCAGGGCGCTTTTTCTGTAGCTGTTTGGTTCTACGGCGTGCTTACTTCAGCACTGCGCCGAGGTTTGCACTGGTGACCATGCGGGCGTAGCGGGACAGCCAGCCGGTCTTGATGTTGGGTTCGGGGGCGACGTACTTCGCCTTGCGCTCGGCCAGCACCTCATCCGAAACCTCCAGCGTGATGCTGGCGTTGGGGATGTCGATGTGGATGGTATCGCCCTCCTCGATGAGGCCGATGGGGCCGCCGGAAGCGGCCTCCGGGCTGACGTGGCCGATGGCCGCGCCGCGGGAAGCGCCAGAGAAGCGGCCGTCGGTGATGAGGGCCACGGTCTTGTCCAGCTTCATGCCGGCCAGCGCGGAGGTGGGGTTCAGCATCTCACGCATACCGGGGCCGCCCTTGGGGCCTTCGTAGCGGATGACCACCACGTCGCCCGGGACGATCTTGCCCGCATAGATGGCGGCGATGGCCGTCTCCTCGCTGTTGAAGACGCGGGCCGGGCCGGAGTGCTCCTGCATCTCGGGGGCGACGGCGCTGCGCTTGACGACGCAGCCGTCGGGGGCGATGTTGCCCCAGAGGATCTGCAGGCCGCCGGTCGGGGAATACGGATCCTCGATGGGACGGATGGCCTTGTCGTTCAGGATATGAGCACCCTTGATGTTCTCACCGAGGGTCTTACCGGTGACGGTGGGGACATCGAGGTCCAGCAGGCCCTTCTTGGCCAGCTCAGCCTGCACGGCGGGGATGCCGCCAGCGGCGTAGAGGTCGGGCATATGGGTGGGGCCTGCGGGAGCCAGATGGCAGAGGTTCGGGGTCTTAGCGCTGATCTCATTGAAGAGCTTCAGGTCGATGGGCACACCGGCCTCGTAGGCGATGGCCAGCAGATGGAGGACCGTGTTGGTGGAGCAGCCCAGCGCCATATCGCAGGTCAGCGCGTTGCGGATGGAGCGCTCGTTGATGATCTGGCGGGCGGTGATGCCCTTCTTCACCATCTCCATGATGGCCATACCGGCGTGCTTTGCCAGCTGGAGGCGCTTGGAGTAGACGGCGGGGATGGTGCCGTTGCCGGGCAGGGCGATGCCGATGGCCTCGCACAGGCAGTTCATGCTGTTGGCGGTGTACATACCGGAGCAGCTGCCGCAGCTGGGACAGCAGTTGCAGGTGCAGTCTTCCAGCTGCTCGTCGGAGATCATGCCGGCCTTATAGGCACCGACGGCCTCGAACATCTTGGAGAGGCTGACCTCCTCGCCGCCGTAGGTACCGGCCAGCATGGGGCCGCCGGAGCAGACCACGGCGGGCACATCCATCCGGACGGCGGCCATGACCATGCCGGGAACGATCTTATCGCAGTTGGGCACCAGCACCAGACCGTCCAGCTGATGGGCCATCAGCATGGTCTCCACGCTGTCGCAGATCAGCTCGCGGGAGGCGAGGCTGTACTTCATGCCCACATGGCCCATGGCGATGCCGTCGCAGACGCCGATGGCCGGGATGAGGATGGGGGTGCCGCCTGCCATCTGGACACCGGCCTTGACGGCCTCGGCGACCTTATCCAGATTCATGTGGCCGGGGACGATCTCGCTGTAGGCGCTCACCACGCCGATGAGGGGGCGGTCCAGCTCTTCCGGGGTGTAGCCCAAAGCGTAAAACAGGCTGCGGTTGGGCGCGCGCTCCGAGCCTTTGGTCACGTTGTCACTTCTCATTTTATACCCTCTCAGGCATCGCCTGCTGGCGCTGCCAGCTCCCCCAAAGGGGGAGCCATTGGCATGCCGGGCAGGCTTTTGCCTCTATCACAAAATGCCGGGCTCCGCTCTCACTCTTCAGCGACATCAAACTCAATTCGCTCCTGATAAAAGAGCAAGTATCCATGCAGCTGAGTGCGAGAACAGCGCCCGGCGCTTTACATCCAAATAAACTCAAATCGTCCGGCGTGGGCTTTACCGACACGCCAGCGGCTCTCCCTCTGGGAGAGCTGTCGCGTCAGCGACTGAGAGGGCTTACTTCTTCAGCCAGCTCATCATGCTGCGCAGCTCTGCGCCCACCTTCTCGATGGGATGCTCGGCCTCCATGCGGCGCTGAGCGAGGAAGTGGACCTTGCGGCCGCCGTTGGGGCTCATCTCGGTCAGGAACTCGGAAGCGAAGGTGCCGTCCTGGATCTCGGTCAGGACCTTCTTCATCTCCTTGCGGGTCTCGGCGGTGATGAGGCGCTTGCCGGTGCGGTAGTCGCCGTACTCTGCGGTGTTGGAGATGGAGTAGCGCATCTTGGAGAAGCCGCCCTCGTTGATGAGGTCAACGATCAGCTTCATCTCGTGGCAGGTCTCGAAGTAGGCCATCTCAGGCTCGTAGCCAGCCTCGACCAGCGTGTCGAAGCCTGCGTGGATCAGCTCGCAGACGCCGCCGCAGAGCACTGCCTGCTCGCCGAACAGATCGGTCTCGGTCTCCTCCTTGAAGGTGGTCTCGAGGATGCCTGCGCGGCCGGCGCCGATGCCGGAAGCGTATGCCAGAGCGATGTCCTTTGCCTTACCGGTGAAGTCCTGCTCGACGCAGATCAGAGAGGGGCAGCCCTCACCCTCGGTGTACAGGCGGCGGACGATGTGGCCGGGGCCTTTGGGAGCGATCATGATGACATCGACGTTCTTCGGAGCGGTGATGGTCTTGAAGTGGATGTTGAAGCCGTGTGCGAAGGCCAGAGCCTTGCCCTCGGTCATGTAAGGAGCGACCTGCTTGTTGTAGATGTCAGCGCACAGCTCATCGGGGACCAGCATCATGACGACGTCGCCTGCCTTGGCAGCCTCCTCGACCTCCATGACCTTGAAGTTCTCGTGCGTTGCTGCGAACTCCGAAGCCTTTTCCCAGTGAGCGGAACCCTTGCGCAGACCGACGACGACGTTGACGCCGCTCTCGGCGAGGTTCTCGGAATGAGCGTGGCCCTGACTGCCGAAGCCGATGACAGCAACGGTCTTGCCGTCCAGCACGCCGAGGTTGCAGTCGGAATCGTAGTATTTCTTGATCGCCATGATAGTGTTCTCCTTTTGATGTCGTTATTTCAGTGTAGGATAAATGTAAGCATCGTATATTTTTCGCTCACTGGGGAGCGGAAAAGCTGAGACAACCTCTCAGTCTCGCATTCGCTCGACAGCTCCCCTACCGAGGGGAGCCTCTGG